>JAZQEQ010000210.1:0-3605 GCA_045539055.1 Oscillospiraceae bacterium
CGGCGGTAACGTTCTTCTCGGTAAGAAGTGTTTCGCATTAAGAATTGCATCTTATCAGGGCTGGAAGGAAGGCTGGATGGCTGAACACATGCTTATTCTCGGTGTTAAAAAGCCTAACGGTGAAGTTAAGTACATCACTGCTGCATTCCCCTCTGCTTGTGGTAAGACAAACCTCGCTATGCTTATTCCCCCTGAGGGATATAAGAAGGACGGCTACGAAGTATTTACAGTAGGTGATGATATTGCCTGGATGAAACAGGGCGAAGACGGCAGACTCTACGCTATCAACCCTGAAAACGTCTTCTTCGGCGTAGCTCCCGGTACTAACGAAAAGTCCAACCCCAATGCTCTCGACTGCACAAAGAAGGGCACAATCTTCACAAACGTTGCTATCAACAATGACGATATGACAGTTTGGTGGGAAAAGCTCGACAAGAATCCTCCTGTTAATGCAACAGAATGGAAGGGTGCAAAGGTTAACGGTGTTGAATACACAGCTGAAGGCAACAACTTAGCTCACCCCAACAGCCGTTTCACAGCTCCTGCTGCAAACTGCCCCTGCATCTCCCCCGAATTCAACAATCCTCAGGGCGTTCCGATTTCCGCTATCATCTTCGGCGGCCGTCGTGCTTCCACAACTCCTCTCGTATACCAGTCCTTTGACTGGAACCACGGCACATACATCGGTTCTGCTGTTTCTTCCGAAACAACAGCTGCCGCAACAGGTGCAGTAGGCGTTCTCCGTCACGATCCTATGGCTATGAAGCCCTTCATCGGCTACAATGTAGGCGACTACTGGGCACACTGGATCGAGATGGGTAAGAAGCTTGGCGACAAGGCTCCCAAGATCTTCAACGTTAACTGGTTCAAGCAGGACGAGAACGGCAACTTCATCTGGCCCGGCTTCGGTGACAACATGCGTGTACTCGACTGGATCATCAAGAGATGCGAAGGCACTGTTGACGCTGAGGAGACCGCTATCGGTTACCTCCCCAAGAAGGGCGACATCAACTTCACAGGCATCGAGGACGAGATCACTCCCGAGATCGAGGATATGCTGCTTGCAGTTGATAAGGATCTCTGGACTAAGGAGATCGCTGAGATGCGCCGTTACTACAACGACGACATCGCTGCTAAGGGCGGCAAGATCCCCGCAGAGCTGTGGGAAGAGCTTGACAAGCTTGAGGCAAGACTCGCTAAGTAAGCAGCGTGACGCTGCACCCAATTCCGCCGCACATACATTGCAAACAGCGTGATTCGTTTGCGGCGGGATAAAACACAATAAAAATTCCTCCGTACCCATTGTGTGCGGAGGTTTTTGTTTTTATTATGTTATCCCGAAACGGGATATTTTTTAGCGAGATTTGTGATATTATATTAAATGTAAAAGCGATAATATCCGCGATGAAAAACGGGCGGATATCGAATCCGCCCTTACTCCACTTAAACGAGAACACGAAGGACTTTTTCTCGGTTTTGCAAAGCAAAATCGTCTGCCTTAAGGGCAAACGAAGAGAAAAACTGTCCAGTTGAAGAAAACGAAGTTTTCTTCAACTGATACATCAAAGCCCCACGATTTCTCGCAGGGCTTTGATTCTGGTTTGGTTGGTAATTATATGAAAGGGGATCGGTAGCATTGTTAGCTTGTTGAACCTCTCTCATTCAACAACTATATTATAAATCCCATCTGTGTATTTTCAAGGTGGTTTTTGTGAAAATCTCGTGAGATTTACTTGGTGTACACCGCAGCCTGCGGCATGGGCTTGAAGTCGGCTTTAACATAGAAAGCTCTTGCGATAGCAAACGCTCCGACAACGCTCACGATAAGCGTGCCCACAAATATAAGCGCACCCGCCCAGAGAGGCAGCCCGAAGCCAAATTCCCATACGTCGCCGGGAAGCGCAGGGAGCACACCGCACAAGGGTAACACCATATATATCGCAAGAATCATGCCGTAGTTGATGTTCATAGCTATTGTACCCATTATGATAAGGCACAGCATGAGCGGCGACGATACTATCAGCATATCCGAAAGATGGCTCATGTCAAGCCCTGATACTATGCAGAATATCGCGTAGAATATGTTCACCAGCAGTGTTCCGCCGCCGAGTATACTGCAATAGGTCGGGATGGAAAAGCATCTCAGCTGCTTGGAGATAGGTGCGCTGCGCATAAGGCGATTGCCCGTGATATCAGAACACAGAAACATGAGGTTGAATATTACAGCCAACATAACTCCAAGATGCGCGCTTATCTTGCACATGATATAATCCTCTGCGCCGACAGGCTCATGCGCCAACACGATACCCACCAGAAGCCCTGCAATTAGCACAAGCGAGATGATGTTCAATACAACGTGACTAAAACCGCGCTTGAACAGAAACTTTAAGCCTTTCATTCGCTTCTCCTCCATTTCTTTGCGCTTACCGCTGTCGTATAGATAAGACCTGCGATATAAACTGCGATCGCAACTCCCATTGCTATCCACATAACGATATCAGGAATACTCTCGCCGTCCTCAGCAAGAGCTGCGAAATAGCCGAAGAATGCGCCTGCAAGCACAAACAGCGGCATCATCAGAACAAATCTCAGCCACTGACGCTGTGTGTTGCCAAGAAGATTTATTAGTCCTATTGCTGTCATTGCGATCACCGCGGAATAGACGGGCGATACGCCCTTTCCTATCAGCGCAAACGCTCCGAAATGCAGCGCCACTGCGACTATCATAACGATAAGCGCTACGATGTTTGCGGCCAGTATAGCCTGAACATATCGCTTTTCGCCGTCACGCATGGAATGAAAATACTTGTAGCCTGCCGTTATCGGCAGATTGTACAGATACACAGCATTCAGTAAAAACGCACCGAGTAACGGTATAAACATACCGAATGCAGGAATAAAGCTTGCAAAAAAGCCTGCCATGAAGCTTTCCTTAGGAACTTCTATAAGCGACAGAAGCGACATCGCACTGAAAACCACAACAAAGGCAATTCCTGACGATAACACATTCTTTATGCTGTAATTACCCGTAAATATACGGAACGATCGGAACATCTCTTTCATCGTGTTTCCTCCGCGTATTTCAGCAGACCGATGCTCAGCTGCTGAAGTGTAGGAGCCTCGCTGTCAACACCGAGCTTCGCAAGCTCCTCGGCATTCTCAGCAAGTATCAGACCCTCGAAAACAGTGCGGTTCTTGTTATGCGACATAAGCAGGTGCTTAGCCTTATCATAGTCCTCCGCCGCGCCGTGCGCGATCATGTACTTCTCCTTCAGCTCCTCAACAAAGCCCTTCTCGATTATTCTGCCCTTATCCATGAAGACCGCATAGTCTGCGGCATTCTCCATGTCTGCGATGTTGTGCGTGGAAAAGATGATCGACTTCTCTCCGTCACCGTCGTCGAGATATTCGCGCAGGCGGTCGCAAAGTCTGTCACGCATCAGCGGGTCAAGGGACGAGCCGGGCTCGTCAAGCACCAGCAAGTCTGTTTCTCTTGCAAACACCGCCGCAAGGCTTATCCTCATGCGGTTACCGTCCGACTGCTTGTACATGGGCTTGGGCTTTTTGGTCTTGTCGCTGTCAACATCAAGCTGCTCGCACAGGCT
>JAZQEQ010000211.1:0-2531 GCA_045539055.1 Oscillospiraceae bacterium
CTGCTCTACCCCACCGTTGCAAAGCGCTATCAGACCACTTCCTCTCGCGTTGAGCGTGCTATCCGCCACGCTATCGAGATAGCATGGGACAGAGGCGATATCGACGTGCTGACAAGGATTTTCTCCTACACCGTACACACCACACGCGGAAAGCCGACAAACTCCGAGTTTATCGCGCTTATCGCGGACCATTTAAGGCTTAAGTTCAAGTCAAGAAATGCAGTACCTGCTTACAGATAAGGCTTCTTCATATAGATTCAGCCCGAGGTTTAAAAGCCTCGGGCTGATATTATTTCTTGTACCAATAAAATGTATAATGTGAATGTTGCTTAAAGCCAAGGCGCTTGTAAAAATCCATTTCGGATATCACATAAACCTTTCTTGCACCAAGCCCATATGAGCGTTTCAATGCTTCGAAAAGAACAGCTTTTGCTATTCCTCTGCCTCGATATTGAGGAACAGTGCATACAGGCTCAATATAAACGTAACCAGTCGTTTTATCGTACCACGCACCGCAATAAGCAACGTACTCTCTGTCCGCATTCTGTGCCACAACGTGTAATCTTTCATTTATATCAGGAGCGGAAAGCATTTCTTGCTGTTTACGCATAGTTTCCTCGTCTGTGGGAGCCTCGCCGTCATGATCGAAACCGTTCCACAAAAGCTCATGATGTTTATACACATCATTTCTGATGTCTGTATCAGCAAAGGATAAGCCGTCACTTAATGCCGCTGTAAGATCCATACCTTCCAGTGAAAGCGCCAGGATATTCTCTGTCTGTTCATTAACAACAAAGCCATACTCTTTAAGCAAAGATACAGTCCTGTTATCGTCGTCATTCACTGCAATGCCAAGACCGTTTTCGTCAGAAAAGTTTTCGATCATATAGTCTATGATCACTTTTTCAAGCTGCTCATGCCCTGGTCGCGTAGCGAAAAAAGCCTCTCCGAAATAATGATCGTATATTGCTGCACCTACAAGCTTATCATCGCTGTACCACAAGCCGATCTTATCCTCCGAAGCTCTGTCAAACTCGGGGTGGAAATACATCCATTCCCATCTTGCCCAGTTCCAGTTGATATGAGTGTCGCTGTCTGCGCATAACTCGATCAGGAAACCGCGCACTTCTTCATAAAAGCTTCGATCGAAGCCTTTAAATATATATTCCATCTATTGTTCTCGCCTTCTGTTATTATACCTGAACATCGCAAACGCCGCCGCGATTATCACCACATACCCCACAATGCTGAGCCAGTCGGGGAGCTGTCCCATCACGAAGAAGCCTATCGCTGCGGAGAAGATTATCTGCGAGTAGTCGTATATCGACACTTCCTTTGCAGGCGCGTAGGAATACGCGGCGGTTATGCAGAACTGACCCACTGCGGCGCTTAGTCCTGCGCCCACGAGCATAAGGAACTGCTCCGTTGTCATCGGACTAAAGCCGAATATCACAAACGGCAATGACGCTATGCAGGAGAATGCCGAGAAAAAGAACACGATATAACAGCCCTTGGCTCCGTGCATAGTCGCGCGGCGCACGAATGTGTACGCGCAGCCTGCTGCCATTCCGCCGAGAAATCCGACAAGCGACGGGATAAGTTCCGCATTCTGAAACGAGGGTTTTATTACAAACAACACACCCACGAAAGCAGTGATTATTATTGCCCACTGTACCCTGTTCGCCTTTTCTTTCAGCAGGAATATCGAGAAGATTATTGCAAAGAACGGCGACATCTTATTAAGCAGTGACGCGTCAGAGATGTTGAGCTCACCGAGCGCGTAGAAATTGCATATAACACCTATAAATCCGATAACGGAGCGCAGGACTATATCCAGTCTTGCACCTTTCGGCGGCACTATGCTGACCCTGTTCTTTATCATCACTCCGCTTGCTACTATCAGCGCAAAGAAGTTTCTGAAAAAGGTCTTTTGTATCGTCGGGACATCGCCCGAAAGCTGAACGAACATATTCATCAGCGCAAAGAACAGCGCCGATGTTACGAGCAGCAGAATTGCTTTATGAAGCCGTTTAAATTCAAATTTCGCCATAACTCATATTTCCGCGATCTTTTTTATGTAATACGGTAGTGCAAGCTCAAACTGCACTCCGTAAAAGCGACGCTCGGGGTCATTTTCAGTGATGCGCACAGCCTCGTATGTGAAGCTTACCGCGATATCAAGCGCTTTGCTGAAGCTTGCTCCGCGCATTACCGCGCCAAGAAAAGCGGCTGACAGGATATCGCCCGTACCTGCGCAGACTATGTCCTCATGCGGCATGAAGCAGGAATGAAATTCCCTGCCGTCATAGCCTATCGCACCGATAGTGCTGCCCTCGCGCACGCCTGTGATAAAGGCATAGCGTCCGCAAAGCTGAAAAAGCTGTACAAGCATAGCTTCGATATCAGCGCGTGAGATATCGGGAGAGTATTCTCTGCCAAGAAGCAGACAGGCCTCTGTGAGATTAGGCGCAAGCACGTCTGCCCTTTCGCAAAGCTTCAGCATATGCTCGGGGTAATCCTGCGATAGTCCC
>JAZQEQ010000212.1:0-8180 GCA_045539055.1 Oscillospiraceae bacterium
CTTTGTTTCGCCTACGGAGTATGCAGGGAAGTTGTAGTGGTGCATATAACGCTTGCCGTCTTCCTCGTCAAGACCCTCAAGCTTCTGGGAGTCGCTTACAGGACCGAGTGTAGCGATAGTCATGACCTGTGTCTGACCTCTTGTGAACAGACCGGAACCGTGTACTCTGGGAAGTACGCCTACCTCAGCAGCGAGGGGACGGATCTCATCCATTCTTCTGCCGTCAACACGCTTACCCTCGTCCAGCAGCCAACGACGAACTACGAACTTCTGCAGCTTGTAGATGCACTCGTCGATCATGCCGATCTGCTCGGGGTACTGCTCGTCGAACTTAGCGTGGATATCATCAACGATGGGAGCAAGACGCTCCTCGCGGATGTTCTTGTCATCTGTATCGAGAGCGTACTTAACGCGGTCGATAGCAAACTCGGAAATAGCCTCGAACATATCATGGTCAACTTCCTGAGATTCAAATGCAAACTTGGGCTTGCCAATCTGAGCCTGGATGTCCTTGATGAAGGGGATAAGGCTTGTGGTGATCTCCTTGTGACCAGCCATGATTGCCTCGATCATCAGCTCATCGGGAACCTCATTTGCGCCTGCCTCGATCATAACTACCTTATGCTCAGAGGAAGCAACTGTCAGTGTGAGGTCTGTCTTCGCGCGCTGCTCAAGTGTGGGCATCATAACGATCTCGCCGTCAACAAGACCAACGGAAACACCGCCGATAGGACCATTCCACGGAATATCGGAGATAGATACAGCGATAGATGCACCGATCATGCCGAGGATCTCGGGAGATGCATCGGGATCAACTGCGAGAACTGTCATTGTGATAGCTACGTCGTTTCTCATATCCTTGGGGAACAGAGGACGCATGGGGCGGTCAACTACACGTGAAGTCAGGATAGCCTTCTCGGAGGGACGGCCCTCTCTCTTTAAAAAGCCGCCGGGGATCTTACCAACGGAATAGAGTCTTTCCTCATAATCAACGGCTAAGGGGAAGAAATCCACGCCGTCACGGGGCTTAGCGGAAGCGGTAACATTTACCATTACGACTGTTTCACCGTACTTTACCCAGCAGGAGCCGTTTGCAAGTCCGCATACCTTACCTGTCTCAACAGTAAGCTCTCTGCCTGCGAACATGGTCTTGAATATCTTGTGATTCTCAAACATTTCTTTACTTTTCCTTTCAAATTTTCGTCTTTCAAGATAGCGCAGCTTTAGCAATAAACCCAACACCGAGGCTTTTTGCCGCGGCGCTCGGTTTAATGCTAACCTCTGCGTATCTCAGCTCTTAAAATGTAATTTAAAAGGGCAGAACTGTTTTCAGCCAGCGCTGCCCTTTTATTTACATTCGTTCGGTAATTTCCGAGGAAATTACTTACGGATACCGAGCTTAGCGATGATAGCTCTGTAACGCTCGATGTCCTTCTTCTGCAGGTAGTTGAGGAGGTTTCTTCTCTTACCTACCATCTTCAGCAGACCACGTCTGGAGTGGTGATCCTTCTGGTGAACCTTGATGTGCTCTGTCAGGTCGTTGATTCTCTTTGTGAGAATAGCGATCTGTACCTCAGGAGAACCTGTGTCGTTGTCTGCAAGGCGGTTAGCCTCGATTACCTGTGCCTTTTCTTCTTTTCTTAACATGATTACACCTCATATAAAATTTATTCCGTAATCGTAGATGTGGGAAAGGTGTCTTCCGCACTCCATGAAAACGGTATGGCTGTACTGTATAGCACAACACAAGTATTATATCACATAAATTTCGGTTTGTAAAGGGGTTTTTGAAAAAATTTATAATAAATAATGAAGCTATATAAAAGCCTTAACTATATCAGCCGCCCACTGCAGCCACGAGGGCACCTGCATTTCGATAGTATGCAGGATATTGGAATAATGCATCTTTATATCTTCCCCTACATAGAAGAACTCGCCCCGAGCCTCAGTGAAGCCTATGGCTATCTGTGCTTTTGCATCGTCGCCTACCGCCAGATACTGCGCCATTGCCGCGCCGCCTGCCGAAACAAGACCTATCGCACAGCCGCCGAGTGCCAGCACTCCGACAGCAACTCCACCGAGCGCAATAACGCCCACTGCTATTGCTCCAAGCGCAAGAAGCCCCAGTGCTATTGAGCCAAACGCTAGCAGGCCAAGGCTCATCAGACCGCATGAGAATATACCCATCGAAAACAGTCCGCAGGAGAACACTCCCCTTGCAGCAAGTCCGAGCGCAAAGATACCCTTAGCAGTACGTCCCGGACCTATATTTATATGCCACAGCGGCACTCCGTGCACCATACGCTTGCTTTTGCTCTCAAAACAAAGACAGTTAAGGTTAAACCGCGCGAAAAACTGCTGCGCATCAGACTGTGCCTCCTCAGGCTGCTTATCCTTGATAAGATAGTCAAGGGAGCAGTCGTACAGCTCGCTCAATTTTATGAGCTTTTCCGTTTCGGGATATGCAAGGTCGCTCTCCCACTTGCTCACCGCCTGTCTTGATACCCCGAGCAGCTCCGCGAGCTGCTCCTGGGTGTAATTGTTCTGCTTTCTGTGTGTTGCGAGTTTTTCGCCTAATGTCATGATGATGTCCTCCTCCGATTTGGTAAGCTCATGATAGCATTTTATGCAAAAAAGCTCTACCAATTTCGGATTTCTTTATGTAAACTACGGGTTGCATTGGCTTAGTCATACGGGTTTATGCGTGATCCCGCCGTCAGGAAGCCCCATGCTGTTTCGATCCAAGGCAGAAA
The DNA here is from genome assembly GCA_045539055.1 of Oscillospiraceae bacterium. Lineage (GTDB taxonomy): Bacteria > Bacillota > Clostridia > Oscillospirales > Ruminococcaceae > CAG-115. Next base: position 2,754 of record JAZQEQ010000212.1, read on the forward strand.
TATATGGAACAGGCTCAGTCCTAAAAAAGTCGCAGCAAAAACGCCCATCGAGACGACACCTGCCGTCAGCAGTCCGAGCGACAGCAGTCCTGCAGAGATAACACCCATCGACAGCACTCCGACCGAAACTATGCCCTTTGCCATAAAGCCTATCGCGATCACTCCCTCTGCCCTGCTCATAAATCCTATATTTATATGTACGAGCGGCATTCCGCGGAAATAGCGGCGGCTGGTCCACTCAAAACCCCACTCGCGCTCTGGCTCCTGCTGCTCATCGGGCTCGGGAAGCAGCCTTTCATAGCCGCAGCCGAATACCTCGCCAAGCTTCTTCAATTGCTCGGCATCGGGACGCTCAAGCCCCGACTCCCATTTATCAACAGTAAGCGCATCTACCCCGACAAGCTTTCCAAGCTGTTCAAGCGTGTATCCTCGCCTTTTTCTGTAATCCATTATCTTTTCGCCTGTTTTCATCGCATCACCCCATTATATTTTCCGCGCATTTTACAAGAACATCTATCTCGGACTGCTCGGGTGGGTGAAACATTCCCTCGAACTTATTTAAAAGCCCCTTGTCAACAAAATATGCCGATACCTCGCCGCTCTGAACTGCATGGTTGCGCTCTTCAACCCGCTTTCTCCACAATTCATCAGATATATCAAGATAATGAAGCTGAAAAGCTATTTCACGCGCGTTAAGATACTCTCGTACAAAATCCCTGTCCGACTTTCTCCAGAAGCCCCAGTCAAGCAGCACGTCAATGCCGTTTGCAGTTATTTCCGCAGCCTTTTTAAGCAGATATTGTTTTATACGCTCAACCATATCGTCATGCTTTTCGCCGAGCTCGCCATCAAACAACTGAAGCGTTATCTCATCGCAGGAGAGCAGCACTCCGCCGTGCTCCGATATAAGCTTATTGCAATATGTCGTCTTGCCGCTGCAAAGCTTGCCGCAGATAAGTATAGCCTTTGCCATTTGCTCCTCCTCATGATCTGTCATTCTATATTTTAAAGTATAGCACAAAACCGACAGTTCTGCAACATTTTGGCACAAAAGGTGTTGAAATATCAGCGGCGATATGGTAGAATGATTATAATATTTTTACACTATTACTACACACAAAATCATAGTCAAAGGAGAAAATCATCATGATCGCAAAAACACCACCTATGGGCTGGAACAGCTGGGACTGCTACGGCCCCGCAGTAAACGAGGCTACTGTGCGCGGCAACGCGGAATTTATGGCAAAGCACCTCAAACAGTACGGCTGGGAATATATCGTTGTGGATATCCAGTGGAGCCAGCCTAACGCAACCAACCACGACTATCACCCTTTTACAGAGCTTTGCATGGACGAGTATTCGCGTCTTATCCCTGCCGAGAACCGTTTCCCCTCCTCTGCGGGTGGAAAGGGCTTTGCACCTCTTGCCGAGTATGTACATTCGCTGGGACTTAAATTCGGTATTCACATAATGCGCGGTATCCCTCGTCAGGCAGTACATCAGAACACACCAATCAAGGGATCTGACAAGACCGCAAGACAGATTGCAAAGACCTCCTCCATCTGCCAGTGGAACACCGATATGTACGGCGTTGACCCCGAGAAGGAGGGCGCAAAGGCTTATTACGACAGCCTGTTCGAGCTTTATGCCGAGTGGGGCGTGGACTTTATCAAGATAGATGATATCTGCCGCGAGCTCCCCCACGAGGAGAGCGAGCTTCTTATGGTGAGCGAGTCTATACGCGCCTGTGGCAGGGATATGGTACTTAGTCTGTCGCCAGGTCCTGCGCTGCTTGAAAAGGCGGAGCTGTACAAGGAGTGCGCTAATATGTGGCGCATCACTGATGATTTCTGGGATAAGTGGGAGCTTTTGTACAATATGTTCGACCGCGCAGAGAAGTGGTGCATCCACGCAGGCGCAGGTCACTGGCCCGACTGTGATATGCTCCCTATAGGCGCGATACTGCAGGACTATGACCCCGATATACGCACAAAGTTCACCGAGGACGAGCAGATCACCATGATGACCCTCTGGAGCATCATGCGCTCTCCCCTCATGATCGGCGGCGAGATGACGAAGTTTGACGACTTCACTATGAGCCTGCTGACAAACGCGGAGCTTATCGAGGTACTTAACAACACCCATTCCGCACATCCTCTGTTCAGAAAGACCGTTGACGGCAACGAGCAGATCGCGTGGTTCAGCTCTCACAATGATGGAAAGAGCTACTACATCGCACTGTTCAATGCGGGCGAAGCAGAGTGCGAGATAACCGCTGCTCTCCCCTTTGCCGCTGAATTTACAGCGACAGATGTATGGAGCGGCGAGGCTCTCGGAGTTGTTTCGGACTGCGTGTCGGCAAGCGTAAAGCCGCACGGTGCAAGACTTATCAAGGTGGTAAGAGCATAATGGGATTTTTCGATAAGCTTTTTCGCAGGAAGGACAAGCCTGTTACAATAACTGTCGAGGGCAAAAAGACCGACGTTAACAACAAATTCGGCATAATGGCGGAAAATCAGGATCGCCGTGTTCCTGCGGAGCTCAACGCAGCAATGATGATGCTGGACGAGGCTTTCCAGAACGACGAGCAGTTCCTCACCTTATCGCTTGAAAAGCCGCTTTACGACGGAGTTTATTTCGTTCAGGCTGCGCGTATTCCGAGCGGCGCGATAAGCGTTGAGGTCGGAATTGAGAGCGAGGAAGGCACGAAGCTTGTCGGACAGCTCACAGACGAGGTCACCTGTGCGAAAATTATGATGTATTTCCTTGAAAACGCAAGGGTCGAGAATATTGATGACTATGAGGTCATAAGGATCTGCAAGGTCTGATAGGAGGCGAGCGCAATAACAATCAAAGGAATAGACCTCGGTGAGGCGCTTCGCAGCCTTAAAACAGCCGAGGGCAGAAAAGCTTTTTTCTCAAAGCACCGCGAGATAATAATGTACATTATCTTCGGTGTGTGCACTACGATAATATCATTTGTGACGTACTACCTGTTCCGCTGGATATTCCCCGATGAGAACAGCGTCCCAGACTGGCTGAAATGGGTGTTCAACCTCACCTCGGCCATGGGAACGGAGAGTGCGACCGCGCTGCCTGTGCTGCTGTCGTGGATATGCTCGGTGACGTTCGCCTTTGTTACGAACAGGCTGTTCGTGTTTCAGAGCGAGGCTAAAAAGGCAGGCGTGCTGCGCGAGGGCGTGACGTTCTTCCTGTCGCGTGTATTCACGCTTGTGGTCGATCTTGTGATAATGTTCCTGCTTGTCGATCTCACAGGCATCCAGAACGGGCTGTATGAGTTCGCGGCTAAGGTGCTGTCGAATGTGGTGGTGCTGGTGCTGAACTATGTGCTGAGCAAGGTGTTCGTTTTCAGGAAAAAGAAAGAGGAATAATAGCAAACGGCGAGGTTTTATCCTCGCCGTTTTGTTATCTCTCAAAAGGTCTATTAAACGATCCAATCTCAATAAGATTTCCCTCGGGGTCTGCAATATAACAGGTGCGCTGTCCCCATGGTTCATCCTCTGGAGCAAGTACAGATGTCGCACCTTTTGAAATTGCGTCCTCATAAGCCTTGTCAACTTCCTCAAAGGTATCAACATAAAGCGCGATTTCAAAATGTCCGTTAAGCCCTTTTATATACTCATACTTACGGCTTGTCATCTTTTCGAAATCATCTCTGCCGTAAAGCAGAAACAGAGTTCCGTCTTTAACAAGGTACACATTCGAAGTGTTCTCGCTCTCTTTTATCTCAAAGCCCAGAACATCGCGGTAAAACCTGATCATCTTACCCATATCATTGACGAACAATCCGAATCCATCTAATCTCATAGCAATAATCCCCCTTTTATCTATCAATATATCTCCAGCTCCGCGCCGTTCTTTAAGAACACGGGAATTATATCGATCGGAGCAGGCACTGTCACGCGCTGACCGCCCTTGTAGGTCGTCTTTGTGTAAGCGTCTTTCCACACTGCGCCCTCGGGGAGATAAACGCTGCGCTCGGTAGCACCCTCCTCCATGACTGGGGCAACTAAGATATCACTGCCGAACATATACTCGTCCTCGGTCTCCCATGCGGTCTTGTCCTCGCTGAAATCGAAGAACAGCGGGCGCATTACAGGGAGTCCGCTTGCACTGCACTCGTCCATTGCCGCCCTGATATAGGGGCGCAGACGTTCGCGGATAAACAGATACTTCTTCAGTATCTCATAATTATCCTCGCCAAAGCTCCACACCTCGTTATCCTGACCAGAGGTCAGCTGGCGCACGCCGTCGATGAACTCCTCCTCGCGCTCGTACCACGGACTGCGCTCGCCGTGCATACGGAATACGGGACAGAATGCGCCCCACTGGAACCAGCGAACAAGAAGCTCGCGGAATTTCTCATCGCTGATATCGCCGCCTAGGAAGCCGCCGATGTCGCTCGTCCACCACGGAATTCCCGCAACGCACATATTAAGACCTGCCTGGAGCTGCTCGCGCATTGCACGGAACGAGGAATGTATATCGCCCGACCATGTAAGCACTCCGTACTTCTGGCTTCCTGCCCATGCGCAGCGGACTAAGCTCAGCACATCCTGCTCACCCTCTGCTTTAAGTCCGTCATAGAAGCCCTTTGCGTACATAAGCGGATAGATGTTTGTGCACTGGAGAGCCGTTCCTGCATAATAGCGGTAGTTGTCGAAGTCATAGGGGCCGTACTCGGGTTCGGCTTCGTCAAGCCAGAAGGTGCGGATGCCCTTTTTGTAGTAGTTCTCCTTGCACTTCTCCCAGACGAATTTCTGCGCACCGGGGTGAGTTGCATCATAGAAAACAGTGTTGCCCATCCATGTCATGTGCAGACCGTTTCCGCGGTCAGCCGATACAAGATAGCCCTTGCCTGCCATCTCGCCGAAATTCTCGCTCTTTTCGTCTATCGTAGGCCATACCGAAACTACTGTTTCGATGCCGAGGGACTTCAGCTCCTTTACCATCGCGTCGGGGTCGGGCCAGTCGCGAGGCTCGAATTTGAAGTCACCCTGACGTGTCCAGTGGAAGAAGTCCACAACGATCGCGTCCATAGGAAGTCCGCGCTTTTTATGCTCTCTTGCAACGGCGAGTATCTCGTCCTGAGTGCGGTAGCGGAGCTTGCACTGCCAGTAGCCCAGACCGTATTCGGGCATTCTGGGTGCTCTGCCGACAGCGGCGGTGTAGTTCTTTTCTATCTCGGCAGGTGTGTCGCCTGCGGTAATGAAGTAGTCAAGCTTCTGGGTGGATTTTGCGTACCACTCGGTCTTGTTGGTACCGAAGGTAGCTGTGCCTATCGCGGGGTTGTTCCAGAGGAAGCCGTAGCCGCGGCTGGATACCATAAAGGGCACGCTCGCCTGCGAATTTCTGTGAGCAAGCTCCAGCACAGCGCCCTTTTTGTTTAGGTGCTTCTCCTGATAC
>JAZQEQ010000213.1:0-13437 GCA_045539055.1 Oscillospiraceae bacterium
GGTGCTGAGGTATTCGGTGACCACTCTGCCTGTGATGTCGTGAGGGGGAGTCATGTTGCCGACATCCAGCGTGCCGTTGTTCCAGATAAGGCAGTGACGATAGCTTACGCCGCTGTAGAATCTGAACTCGTCATTGCCGAAGTTCTCCTCAACGTACTTTATAAGCTCCGCAGCCTCTGCAGTGGAGATATCGTCCGCGCAGTAGTCTACCATTGTTTTCTTGGTGTAGTCAGCCTCGTCGGAAACCGTAACAAGGTTGCAGCGGAACGAAACATCGGTGGACTTCATGTCAATGCCGATAGAGCCTGCTTCCAGCGGAGAACGACCTGTATAGTAGATCGCAGGATCATAGCCGAGAACGGAGAGGTTTGCAACGTCGCTGCCGGGCTTCAAGCCCTCGCCTACCGTCTTTACCATGCCGACCTCGGAGATCTTTGCTATCCTGTCCATGTTGGGCTTGTTTGCTTTGCCCATGGGAGTTGTGCCGCCGAGATCCTCGCGCGGTGTATCTGCCATGCCGTCGCAGAGAAGAACTGCATATTTCATAATTTAGTGCCTCCTGATTTCGGTCGTCTCCGATAAGCTTGTTTGAGCCAAAAAGCGAATAGTGCACCATCTGCTGCTTCAGCCCTCCTCGAAAGGCACAAAGCCTTACTTCGTCGGGCTTTATTGCAGCTGACACACTCTTCTCTTTTCGGCTTTTCAAACCGCTTTTCGCAGCCGCCCGTATGTGTTTTTATTTAATTTATTGTGTTTCGTTAATATTTTAGCACATTCAGAGGCGATTTGCAATAGAATTTTGTTTATTTTTGTGAAATTATGGACTCGTTTTCGGGAAGAAGCTCCAGCAAAACAAGCTTTGCCCATGTTCCGACTCCGCCGCTTCTTCGGGAATTATGCAGATACTCGGCTGAAATGCCGTTTATCACAGCCCTTACGCGCACCTTTGAGCCGTCCTGCGGCAGCAGCGAGGTCATCTCCGCGGGGTAGGTAATGCCATCTGTGATATGTATCGTACGGTTAGCTCTGTAATCGCTGTAATCTATCGTAGGGAAGGGGCAATTATCGTCAAGCTCTATAAAAATATCGCCCTTATCGCTTAAAAACTCGCCCCATGTATCAAGGTAAGCTTCGCCTGTTATCTCAATGCTGCCGTCAAAGGTAACGTAGCCGCCGTTGAAAGTGCTGCGGCTGTCCATGACGTCGATGATAGTGCGGCACTCCTTTACAGTAAGTCCGCCGACGGTGTCGCCTGTGTGATACAGCTTCACCGTATCGTCAGACGGGTCTGTCAGCCACACTCTGCCATTACACACGACAGGGCAGGGGGACGAATAGATTGTAGGATCGAATATGCTGTCTGTTGCATTGTTGTTGGCGTCAAAGCCGTATGTTACGGTGCTGTCGGGGACGATAGCACTGCCGTCATAGTCACGCAGGATCACCTGCGGAGCAGACAGCTTTCCTGCGGTCGTGTGGGCGGAGATCAGCTCGGTGCCGTCCTCTGTCCACTCGTACACGCGGCTGATGAAGTGACCGTGTTCCAGCGAGAGATCGTTGCCGCCGTTTACCTTTGCTATCCTCGTGGTATCGAAGTTTATCGCAATGATATCGGCGGGAGTGATGAAATAAAGCCAGCTTCCATCGGAATAAAAGCTGCGGATAACATCGCTTTCACTGAGTCCTCTCAGGTCAAACGCCTTTTCCTTGCCGTCAGACTTTCTGGTAACAACGACAGCCTCGGCGGAAACGACGGCTGAATGGGTAAATCCCTTGTCTGCCGATGTAACGATATAATCGTCGTTTTCGAGCCTGTTCAGTGCTGTGAAGTCATCCTTTTCAAGCAGGGCGTATTCCTCTGTAACAAGGTCATACACCGAATATTCCTCTGTCCATTCGGAGTAATAGTAAAGCTTTTCGCCGATAAGCCTCCAGCGGTCTGCCATAGGGTCGAACGAGAAGCTCCTCATTTCTTTGACTGTGTCCGCCTTGCGGTCGTACAGATAAATATGTGGCTCGTTGTCCTCGGGGTAGCTGTCGAATATGATGTGATCCTCGCTCGCGCTGCAAAGGCTGTGCCAGTACAGATAAAGCTTTTCGCCGTCGTCCGCTGTTTCTATATAGCGCGCTTTGCGGCTTGCTATATCGTAGATGCAAAGCCCCTTGTCGCCTGCAGGTGTGATAAGCTGTCCGTCGGAGAGCTGCCATGCGCACGGCGCGTCAATGACCTCGCTGAGGTAAACTATCTCGCCGTTCTTTATGTGTGCTAGGCGTGAATAAGGACTGATCTGCGAGCCGTAGTTATAGTCGATTATCGCTATCCAGTCCTCCTGTGTATTTCCTACATAGTATGCAGAGGAAGTAGTAAAATAAAAATAGTTCCTGCTGCGCCATTTATCAAGCTCCTCGCCTGTGCAGTCGGCTTCAATATCTTCCCTGCGGTGGACGTAATATTCGTCGCTCTCAAGGTCGATGCCGGGCAGCTCATAGCCGACCTTATCCGCAAGTCCTTTAAGGTCGAGCCTTGTGCTCTCATCGAGAATGATAGTAGCTTCAAGGTCGCCCTCTTTCGGCACTATGTAGTCATACCCCTCGGGAAGCGCCGTTTCTTCTTCGGGGATATCGTCAACTATTACGGGTGCTGTGGTGCTTTCAGCAGTGGTCGTTGTCGAGGAGGTGGTCTGTGCCACTTCCTCTGTTTCGGGCAGCGAGGACTCGACCTTCACGACATCGCCGCAGCCTGTCAGCAGCAGCGCGGAGCAAATGAGCAAAGCGGATAATCTTTTCATATTTTTACCTCCCCAAATATTTCTTTAGTTAGATAATATATCGGTTTCGGCAAAAAATCAAGAGTTTTTTCTAAACTGTAACCGCCTTGTAATCATTTGTAATCGCTCTGTAACCTTTTGTTACCGCTTTGTAATTTTTGGAGCGATCTAAGTCATCTTTTCGCGCATCGAGGACAGTATCTTCCGCTCTCTGCGCGATACCTGAACCTGCGTCATGCCGAGCAGGGCGGCGGTCTGGCACTGGGTAAGCTGTTTGTCATAGCGCAGGAGTATCAGCCTGCGGTCGGGCGCGGGAAGCTCTGAAATGCACTGGTGCAGCGCGAGTCGGTCGATAAGCTTTTCCTCGCCCGATGAGGTGGGTATCTCAAGCGGATTTTCGTCGTCGGAAGCAGGGGAGAGCGACAGCGGCGGTATGCCTGCGGTTATCGCTTCGGCAGCCATCTCATTCGAGATGCCAAGGCTTTCGGCGATATCCGAAATGCGCGGCTCCTTGCCCTCGGAAAGCAGCCTGTCGCGCTCCCTTGCGGCTTTCAGCGACAGCTCTTTCAGGCTTCGACTGACCTTTACAGTACCTCCGTCGCGGAAAAGTCGTTTTATCTCGCCTAAGATAACAGGTACGGCATAGGTCGAAAAGCAAAGACCACGTTCGTGGTCGAAGTTGTCGTATGCCTTCACAAGCCCCATACTGCCTGCTGCGAAAAGCTCCTCGTATTCTATCCCTCTGCCGCGGAAGCGGTTCGCCAGCGAATGTACCAGCGGCAGGTTGCTTTCAATAAATCTATCGCGCTCCACTTATCTCACCCGACGGCTGAGCTTTTTCTCCATGATGACGGTTGTGCCCTTATCCTTGCTGCTTCTTACGCGCAGCTTGTCCATAAAGCTCTCCATCACCGAAAAACCCAGTCCCGAGCGCTCCTCGTCGGGCGCAGTGGTAAACAGCGGAGTCATCGCCTGCTCTATGTCTGAAATGCCGCTGCCCTTGTCCTTCACCGATATGTACAGGGTGTTGTCGGAGTATCGGCGAAGCGTAAGCTCTACCGTGCCGACAGTGCTGCGATAGCCGTGGACTATCGCATTTGTCACCGCCTCGGAAACGGCAGTTTTTATCTCGCTTATCTCCTGCACCGTAGGGTCGCACTGCGACGCAAAAGCCGCCGCAGCCGAGCGCGCGAAGCCCTCGTTTACCGAGTAGGACGGGAATTGTAGCTTGGTCTGATTAAGCAGCTCTCTTTTCATGCTTTCACCCCTTCCGCAAGCAGCCCTTTAAGTCCCGACAGCCTTATAACTGCCGCGATGTTGGGATGCGCGTTTTTTATTATGATGTCGCCGCCGTATGTCTGCACCGCCTTAAGTCGCCCCAGTATCAGCCCTATCCCTGAGCTGTCCATAAAGCCGACGTTTTCAAAGTCAAGTATCAGCATCTCAGGCGAGGACAGTGCTATCACATTGTCAAGCTCCTCGCGAATACGCCGCGCGGCGTGGTGGTCGATGTCGCCGTACAGTGCTGCTGTACAGCGCCGCCCGTCATTATACAGCTTTATCATTTTGTTTCCCCTTTCGCTGTGTTTTCCTGTAAATGATAGCATATATCATGCGAATTTCTTGTCGTTATTACGGCGCGAGGTCTGTTTTTTGTGTTTGGATTATGAGGAGTTTCGGGTGAAATCTTGATTACCTGTCGAAAATTCACTTTTCCCGATGCAATGAGAATTATTTTTCAAAAACTATCTTGATTTATAAATGCGTTTGTAGTATAATGTAAATTGAATTGGAATATACAGGCTTATGAAAGGAGTGACTGCAGTGAGCGAAAAGCTTAACGTCTGTCTGATGAATGACTCGTTTCCGCCGCTTATCGACGGTGTTGCAAACTGTGTGATAAATTACGCAAATGTTATCCAGAGCCAGCTTGGTTCTGCTACTGTGGTGACGCCGAATCACCGTGACGATCCCGAGGATGATTATCCTTTTGAGGTCGTGCGCTATAAGAGTATGCCGACCGAGAAGTGGTGCGGCTACCGTGCGGGATATCCTTTCAGTGTAAGAAGACTTGAGCAGCTGCGCGACAGCAATTTTGATATAATCCACAGCCACTGTCCGTTTGCTTCGACGGTAATGGCGAGAGTGCTGCGCGAAAAGACCAATATTCCGATAATCATGACTTATCACACAAAGTTTGATATAGACATCCGCCGTGCGCTGCCGAATAAATTTCTTGCAGATTCCGCGATAAAGCTGGTTGCGGCGAACATTGCAGCCTGTGATGAGGTGTGGACGGTCAGCAAGGGCGCAGGTGAAAATCTCCGAAGTCTCGGCTATGAGGGCGATTATGTCGTTATGGAGAACGGTGTTGATTTCCCGTGCGGACGTGCCGATGCGGCAGATGTAGAGGAGCTTCGCAGGGCTTACGGACTTTCCGAGGATATACCTGTATTCCTGTTTGTCGGCAGACTTCTGTGGTACAAGGGAATACGACTCTTCCTTGATGCTCTCAAGATGCTTTCCGAAAAAGGCATCAGATATAATATGCTTATCGTCGGCGATGGACTTGATCGTGACGAGATAGTTGCTTATGTTGATGAGATCGGGCTTTCCGAGAACGTAATCTTTACAGGTGCTGTTTATGACAGAGAGGATCTGCGTGTTTATTACACGGCAGGAGATCTGTTCCTGTTCCCGTCGTTATACGATACAAACGGTATCGTTGTAAGAGAGGCCGCCGCGTGCGGCGTTGCTTCGCTGCTTATTGAGGGCAGCTGCGCCGCTGAGGGAATAACCCACGGCAGGACAGGCATCCTCACACAGGACAATGCAGAGGCTATTGCGGCAGAGCTTGAGTTTGCGGCTTCGCATCTTGATGAGGTGCGTCAGATGGGTCAGCACGCAATGGATGAGGTGTACATCTCATGGGAGACCGCGATAAAGCGCGCGTATGAGCGTTATCTTGTTGTGGCGGATAACTGCAAGGCAGGCCGTACTCACCGTCAGGGAAGTGTCATCTCCGAGAATTTCTTCTTTGCTATGAACCGCATGACCGGTGCGATACAGACCTTCCGAAGCCTTCCCGCAAACATCAAAAAGACAGGAAAGCGTTTTGGAAACAAGCTGCGCCGTCGTGAAAAGGAACATGAGCTTCCTGAGGATGCAGAACAGAACACCGAAAACGATGAATAAAAAAAGAAGCCGCTGCTCGACTGAGCCGCGGCTTTTTCCATTTCGGAAAAGAGGTACAAACACAATTGGAGGAAAGTGGAGTGGGGAAATCTCCTTACTTTCATGATTTTATTTTATCACAACAAATGTGCCAAAGTAAGGACAGAAAAACAGAGGCTAAAAAATGTTGCCCGATACTTGATTTATTCCGCAAAAAATGCTAAAATATAACTGTATTTATATCTGAAATATCATGACATTTTTCGGAGGACAAAAAAATGATCATCAAAACCTTTTATATCAATCAGGAAAAGACCGCTTTTGTAAAGGCTTATATGCTGGATAATATCTCAGGACTCAAGTTCTGCGAGAAGCGCCCCGGCATCATCATCTTCCCCGGCGGCGGTTATGAGTTCTGCTCCGACCGTGAGGGCGAGCCTATTGCGCTTCAGTACCTTGCACAGGGCTACAATGCATTTGTTGTAAACTACACCTGCAACGCGAAGTTTCCCACATCGCTCATTGACGCTGCCTACACCTTCTACAAGGTGCGCATGAGAGCTGAGGAGTTCGGCGTTGACAAGGATAAGCTTGCTGTTCTCGGCTGCTCCGCAGGCGGACATCTCGCAGGCTGTCTTGCTACTATGTGGGGCGATGTGCAGATAACAAAGGCAATCGGCTGCGAGCCCGAGGACCTGCGTCCCAATGCGGCTATCCTGTGCTATCCCGTTATCAGCGGAGTTACAGCTCCTCATGAGGGAAGCTTCAGGGTGCTGCTTGGCGAGGAGGCAAGCCGCAGCGATCTTTCGCGCCTTTCGCTCGAGAATCGCGTTACTCCGAAGACACCTCCTGTGTTTATCTGGACTACCGCAAACGACGACTGCGTGCCTGCGCACAACTCGCTCGTAATGGCAAAGGCTTGCATCTCCAATAAGGTGCCTGTTGAGCTGCATATGTTCGATGAGGGTCCGCACGGACTTTCCACCTGTGACAAGGCTACAGGCTGGCACGAGATGTTCTATCTCGACAACTGCCGCCGCTGGATAGAGCTTTCGGTTGAGTTCCTTAACAAGTACATGAACGTATAAGGAGCAGTGATCTTATGTCGGATCATATAGGCTATGCTAAGGTAGATGACAGATACGGCTTCTGTGCAAAGGGCACGTTCCGCTGTCCGAAAAAGAAAGAGCCGCTCATGCTTGCCATAGCTGCGGCTGTGTATACTGCGTGCCTGCTGATCACGATCATAAATGCGGTGATCGTTCTTACAAGCGATCTCAGTATGCCGATATTCGAGTATGATAAGACGATAGAGGACTTTACTCCTACAATTGATCTTCTGGTCGTGATATTGTCGGTGCTGATAATGGTGTTGCTGACGGTCGCTGTAGTTATCGCGGTTATAATCATTACAAGCGGCAGGGAGTACACCTATTTTGCGGATGAAGTAAAGATGGTCATCTCCGATCCCGATGGCATGAAAACAGTGCTCGAATACAAGGATATAGTATCTGTCACATACGAAAAGCTTACGCTTTTTAAAAGGCGCGAGCGCGGGTTTGACGTGTATATCGATACAAAGTTCCGCACTCACAATTACCAATATATCTTTTCAAAAAACAAGCTTCTCAGAGAGGTAAAAGACACGCCGTTCTTTATCCTTGAGGAAAGAGCGGGGCTTAAAAAGCGTCGTTATGGCGACGATATGGGAGCATAAAATGAAAGACATAGAATGGCTGTTTTTCGACCTCGGCGGCGTTATAATGGACGAGTCGCGGTCATGGGCGGATAGGATAGCCCGTACCTGTGAAAAGCATGGCATAGCGCCCGATATATTCCGCGCCGAAATGGAAAAAGCGGCAAGAGCAAATCTCCATGAATACCGTGGCGCTTTAGCCGCGCTTGGAATCAGCTTTGGCGAAAAGTGGAACTCGGAGTTCATTACCCCATATCCCGAAGCGAAAGAGGTGCTTTTATCGCTGAAACAGCGGTATAAGCTGGGAGTGATCGCAAACCAGCCGCTCAACACGCGAAAACGCATGACAGAGGAATGGGGACTTGCTGAATATTTTGATCTTATGATAATTTCCGCGGAGGTGGGCTTTTCAAAGCCTGATCCGCTGCTGTTCAGAGAGGCACTGTATAAAGCAAAAACGACCGCCGACAAATGCGTGATGATAGGCGACAAGCTGACTAATGACATCGCACCTGCGAAAGCGCTCGGCTTTAAGACTGTATGGTTAAGACAGGAGTGGGGTGGCTTGCAGACCGTTACGGATGACAGCATGAGCCCCGATATTATTGTAAACGACCTGAAAGAGCTTGTCGCGGCTCTTGCCTGAAAGGATGATGGCAATGAAAAAGCGGCTATTCTGCATAATTGCTTCGGCTATGCTGCTTGTCGGCTGCGGAGATGCTCCCGAAAGCAGTGAAACGCCTGAATATACGACGTCCTCTACAACTGCTGCGACAACGACAACGACTGCTTCGGCGGCAGAGTCCGTCACCGAGCCGCAGGAGGACGGTGATGCTGTTGGCGGAGTAGTGCTGACGGACGAGCACAAGGAGCTGAGAAAGCTCGTTTCGGGCGCAAAGGAGTTCTGTGATTTTGAGGAACTTGGGATAGCGGTCACGAAATGCGATGATTTCGTGAAGCCTGCGCTTATAATGGGCGCGCAGAACGAGAACTTTGACGCGGACTATACAAGCCGCGGATTTGGTAAGGTGCTTGGCTATGACGACGGGAAATTCTATTTTTCTATCGAAACACAGTACGGCGAGACCACCTTTATGACCTACGAGCAGGACGGCTACATTGTCATGATGCATCCGCCCGAGATACTTACACAGGCGGAGTACCGCTATGAGTATTATTGTCTTGACTGCGACAGCGGCGAGCTTACGCAGATATATTCGCCCGATGAGGAATATGCTATCCATGAGATAAGCAATGAGGCGATGCTGCTGAAAAACGGCAAGGCGTATAAGCTTATATACCGAGAGAGCGGTGAGGTTAGGGAGCTTCCCGAAGCGGTCAGTGATACGCTCCTGATAAATGATATGTTGTTTTTTATCGACGAGAGCGATGGCTATGCGAGGCTTTATCATTGGATGTCGTCATCGGGATATGGCGAGTGCGCAGCACAAAGCGAACCGCTGATGCTTCAGCGTGGTGTACGCAATGTCGTTTATCTTTTCAGCGATTACAGATATGCGGATATGTTGAATAACGAATACCTGCTGGATGACCCGTGGGATCGCGTGCGCGACTATGTAACGGACACATACTATCACTGTACCGCGATGACGGAGAGCAATCTTCTGGGCTGGCGGACAAGGTTCAGCATAAGGGATTACGACTGCGAGGAGACTGTTATTGGCTATGTGCAGACAGCGGAGAAGATAACGCCGCTGGACGACGTTACTGTTAAGATACACGCGACAAAGGACGGCGTCATATTCCTGAAGCTGCCCGATACTCAGCCGATAATACTTCTTGCCGAACAGGACGATTTCAGCAATATGAAAGCTGCTTTCCTGCCTGAGGATATACTTCCCGATTATTATACAGTCAGATGCGATCACAACAGGCTGTATTTCTATTATAACGCAATAGACGGCAATCCCGTCGTTACACTTTCGAGAGAAAATCTACAAGGCTCTTGACAGATAGATGGATTTATGATAATATAGGGCTAGTTAGATAAAGCTAACCCAAGAAAGGATATACAACTATGAAAACACCATTTGTAACCAAAGAACAGGTAGAGGAGATAGTAAAGACCTACCCCACACCGTTCCACATCTATGACGAAAAGGCTATCAGAGAGAATGCACGCGCGCTGAAGGCTGCCTTCTCCTGGAACAAGGGCTTCCGCGAGTATTTTGCGGTAAAGGCTACCCCCAACCCCTTTATCCTGAAGGTGCTTCAGGAGGAGGGCTGCGGCTTTGACTGCTCCAGCTACACAGAGCTCATGATGAGCGATCAGGTAGGCGGCAAGGCGCATGACATCATGTTCAGCTCCAATGCTACTCCCGACGAGGACTTCCTGCTTGCGCACAAGCTCGGCGCTATCATCAATCTCGATGATTTCACACACATCGATGTACTCGACAAGCTGACAGGTATTCCCGAGACAATCTGCTGTCGCTACAACCCGGGCGGAGAGTTCAAGACAGACGGCAGCCCCAATGTAATGGATACTCCCCGTGACGCGAAGTACGGCTTCACACACGAGCAGATAATCGAGGGCTATCGTATACTCAAGGAAAAGGGTGCGAAGAAGTTCGGTATGCACGCTTTCCTTGCATCCAACACACTCACTAACGACTACTACCCCACACTTGCAAGAATAATGTTCCGTGCGGCTGTTGAGATCAAGGAAAAGTCTGGCGTTCAGCTCAGCTTCATCAATCTCTCGGGCGGTGTTGGAATCCCCTACAAGCCCGATCAGCCTGCAAACGACATCGCAGTTATCGGCGCTAAGGTAAAGGAAGCATACGAGGAGATACTCGTTCCCGCAGGCATGGGCGATGTTGCTATCTTCACAGAGCTTGGAAGATTTATGCTTGCTCCCTACGGACACCTTATCGCAAAGGCTATCCGCGAGAAGCACATCCACAAGGAATACATCGGACTTGACGCGTGTGCCGCAAACCTGATGCGTCCCGCCATCTACGGCAGCTACCACCACATTACCGTTCTCGGCAAGGAGAATGCTGATTGTGATCATAAGTACGATGTAACAGGCGGTCTGTGCGAGAACTGCGACAAGTTCGCTATTGACAGAATGCTCCCGAAGATCGACATCGGCGACTATGTGGCGATCCACGACACAGGCGCGCACGGCTTCTCAATGGGCTACAACTACAACGGCAAGCTGAGAAGCGCAGAGCTGCTGCTCAGAGAGGACGGCAGCGTTAAGCTTATCCGCCGCGCTGAAACACCTGAGGATTATTTCAGAACATTCGATTTTGCCGAGGGCAAGTTTGAGGTTTAAGCTAACACTTAATTGAATAACACATAAAAATGACCCGCGAAGTTTTCGCGGGTCATTTTGGTTTACTGATCAGATAAACATTTCCATATCGATACAATCCCATACGCCTATCGGCAGTTCGCATTTGCGTCTGCTGTACTCTCTGAAGCCGACAGCTTCATAGCAATGCTTTGCGTTATCGTTATCTGCAAATACACCAAGATCTATCCTCTCAGCACCTAGATCGTCTTTTGCATATTTGATACCAAGGCGGAGCATTTCCTTTCCGAAACCTTTGCCCCTTGCTTCGGGCGAGATTATAACAAATCCGAATCTTACAGTTGAGTTGTCGTTCTCTATCGGATATCGGATTATGAAATGCCCAACTATTTCACCATCCTCGTCAATTGCTGTGAGTGGGATGAAGCGTCCGCTTTCGATCAAAGGCGCATAGTTGTTGTCAATGTCGTTTTCGAGGAGCGGAAATTTATTGTACCTGTCGGCTGACCATCTGTATAGCTCTGTTTCTGTTCTGAGCCATTTACAGATAATTGCCGAATCTTCCTTTTGGTAAGCTCTCAGGAGCATGACGCTTGCCTCCTTTGTAAGTTTTGGTTTTATGGTATTATTCTAGCAGATACGGCACCAAAAGTCAATTGTACGGGCGCGTATCACCAACACTTCTTACAAGCCACATGGCCTGCGTCTATCGCCTCGTCCAGCGACATTTCCGTGTAGTTCTTCATACCTGAGCAGTTGCTCTTGCTGTGATATTTGCCCGAATTGCTCACATACACCGTCATGACGACCTCATCGTCAATAACAACAGGCTCGGTGGCGGTCGTGTATATTGCGGTGGGAACTGTGGCGGTCGAGGCTGCTGTGGTGACGGCAGGAGTTATCGCTGCGGTCGTTTGCGGCGACGAAGAGGTGGCTTCAGACTGTATCAGCGGCGCCGAGGTGGTCTGTGCTGTCGTGGTGCTGTAAACGGTAATTTCGACAGCGCCCTCGGACAGGGTCGTCTGCTCGGTCTGTACAGAGTTGCTGTTTACAAGCTGGTCGTATGTAACAGAAACGCTGTCGCTGTCATTTCCGACATAATTTGTGCCGACAGTACCGCATATAAGCGTTGCGAGCGACGCAGCAGTAATGCCGCCTATTTTGGTTTTTGTTGTCATTTCAGTTGTCAACCTTTCGGTGTTAAGATATCTTTATAGCTATTGTAGCTTATAAACGTAATTGTGTCAATATCAAGCCATAATATCACAGCTCCTTTTTTGTGCGTTTTTTCTTGATTTATTCCGCGCTTTGTGCTATAATGTACTATAGATTATTATGGGCAAGTGTTGCACATTGGATATGGAGGGCATTATGGACAATTTTATTCAGATAGACATCTACACCTCGTCTGAGGCTATTGACGGTATCACAGGCGCGCTGACGGATTATGGTATCACAGGCTTCATCATCAGTGACAGCGCGGATTTTGAAAGCTTCCTTGCTGACAAGGACGCAAACTGGGATTACGTTGATGACGAGCTTATGGGACTTAAGACAGTCGAGCCGCACATCACGCTTTACGTGCACGACAACGCACAGGGCGCAGAGATGAGCGCTGCGATAAAGTCGCTGGTCGAGGAGTACAAGGCGAACAACGCTGATGGCTACTACGGCAATATCCGCATGGAGTACGCGAATGTCAAGGAAGAGGACTGGGCGAACAACTGGAAGAAGTACTACAAGCCGTTCCGCGTAGGAAAGAGCCTTGTTGTAAAGCCCTCGTGGGAGGATGTCGAGGCTAATGACGGCGACAAGATACTGGAGATAGATCCTGCGTCTACCTTCGGCACAGGACAGCACCACACAACAAAGCTCGTTATGGAAACGCTGGAGAACGTTATCAAGGGCGGCGAGCGCGTGCTTGACCTCGGCTGCGGAAGCGGTATCCTGTCTATAGCGTCCATGCTGTTCGGTGCGAGCGAGATAACCATGTGCGATATCTTCGAGAACGCAGTGAATACAGCCTCGGAGAATGTCGAGAAGAACAATATCACAAAGGACAAGTACCGCGCTTACTGCGGCAATGTAATAGATGATGAGGAACTGTGCGAGAAGATCGGCACAGGCTACGATGTAGTTTGTGCGAACATCGTTGCCGATGTAATAATCGGCATGAGCAGCATTTTCGCGCGCTTCATGAAGCCCGACGCGCAGCTTATCGTTTCGGGAATCATAGACGAGCGCCTTGACGAGGTGCTTGGAGCACTTAATGAAAATGGTTTTGCTGTTGTTTCGCAGGAGAACGAAGAGGGCTGGAACTGTATTCTGCTTAAGAGGGCGTAAGGCTTTTTGACGGCAAGGAGGGCTTATATGAGCAGGTCAAAGCTTCATATCGCAGCAGTGGTGCTGGCGGTGGTAAATCTTCTTTTATTTTTCCTTAATCCAAATTCTGTAGTCATGCTGAGGTACTATTTCCCTATATGGATATATGGTGCGGCTATTATGCTGTTGACTGC
>JAZQEQ010000214.1:0-3120 GCA_045539055.1 Oscillospiraceae bacterium
GGCTACGATCCGACTTGGGATGTTCCTGCTGTCGGCTTTGCGATAAATGTAGAGGCAGCTGCAAAGGTGCTTCTGAAGAATACTGACGCTGACACTTCGCTCAGTATGCCTGCCGATGTTATCGTTCATGCTGCTGAGGGCGCTGAAGTCGAGGGACTTAAGCATTGCGCAGTTCTCATAAAAGAGGGTAAAACAGTGCTGAATTCCGTCTTTGCAACTGCTGATGAAGCTGAAAAATATGCCAAGGCTAATGGTATCCATCGAATCGATATAATTGCCGCTGACGGCAAGGCAACAACAAAGGAGATCTGACATGGAGAATAAAAAAATAAGAATTGCTCTCACGAAGGGCAGACTTGAAAATAAAACTGTCGATCTCCTTGATAAGATCGGTTATGATGTATCTGAGCTGCGCGATAAGGGCAGACGTCTTATCCTTTCCATACCCGGCGAGGATATCGAGGTAGTTCTTGCAAAGGCAGCTGATGTTATTACCTATGTCGAGCACGGTGTCTGCGATATCGGTGTTGTAGGTAAGGATACTATCATGGAGTACGGCGGAAAGTTCTTCGAGATAACCGACCTCGGCTTCGGAAGATGCAAATTTGCACTTGCGGGCAAGAAGGGTGAGGATTTCTACAAGGGCTATGGCGTAAAGACCGTTGCAACAAAGTATCCTAATGTAACCCGTGGTTATTTCGAGGCAAAGGGCATGGATGTTGATATCGTAAAGATAGAGGGCTCGGTCGAGCTTGCTCCGCTCGTTGCTCTTGCTGACGGAATAGTTGATATAGTAGAAACAGGTACTACATTAAAGGAAAACGGACTTGAGGTATTCGAGGATGTTGCCCCCATCTCGGCACGTCTTATTGTAAATACAGTAAGCATGAAGCTGAAGCAGGAGCGTATTTCCGAGATAGTTAAGCAGATAGAGGAGAATTTGTAATGATAAAGATAATCAAGGCTGACGGCGCGGAAAAGGAATTTCTCGCCGAGGTAGAAAAGAGAGCAGGCGAAGTTAACGCCGATGTTGAAAAGATAGTAAAGGATATACTTGCTGATGTAAAGGCAAACGGCGACGAGGCCGTAAAGAGCTACACAGCAAAGTTTGACTGCCCCAATGCGCAGTTTTACAGAGTTCCCGACGAGGCTATACAGGATGCTCTGACAGAGTACAACGAAACAAATTCCGAATTCGTTATGGCAATGCTGAATGCTGTTGAGAACATCACCGCATTCCACCAGCGTCAGAAGCGCGAGGGATTCTGCGTAACAGAGGAGAATGGCGTTATCATGGGTCAGCGTGTGCGCGGACTTGATAAGGTAGGTCTGTATGTTCCCGGAGGAACAGCGGCATATCCCTCGTCTGTTCTGATGAACGCTATACCTGCAAAGATCGCAGGTGTAAAGGAAGTCATCATGGTAACACCTCCTCTCAAGGACGGCACAGCTAATAAGGATATCCTTGTTGCTGCGGCTCTTTGCGGAGTTGATAAGATATACCTTTGCGGCGGCGCACAGGCTTGTGCAGCACTCGCTTACGGTACAGAGGAGATCCCCAGAGTATCCAAGATCGTAGGTCCCGGTAATATTTTCGTAGCTACTGCAAAGAAGCTGCTTTACGGTACTGTCGATATCGATATGTTCGCAGGCCCCAGTGAGATACTCGTGCTTGCTGACGAAACTGCGAATCCCAAGTACCTTGCCGCTGACCTCATGTCACAGGCAGAGCACGACAAGCTTGCTTCCGCTATTCTTATTACAACTAGCATGGAGGTTGCTGAAAAGACACAGGCTGAGATAGAGCGTCAGGCTGCAATGCTCTCCCGTAAGGAGATCATTGACTACTCGATCGACAATTACGGCGCTATAATCGTTTGTGACGACATGGATTATGCAGTTGAGCTTGCAAATGCACTCGCTCCTGAGCACCTTGAAGTCGTTACCGCAAATCCCATGGAGTATATCGGAAAGCTCGATAATGTTGGTTCTCTGTTCCTTGGTCAGTATTCTCCCGAGCCCCTCGGCGACTACTATGCAGGTCCTAACCACGTTCTTCCCACAAGCGGAACAGCACGCTTCTTCTCGCCCCTCGGCGTAGAGAGCTTTACAAAGCGTTCCAGCTATATCTATTATACAAAGGATGCACTGCTTGATGCGGCTGATGATATCATCCTTATCGCGGAGCGCGAAAAGCTCACTGCACACGCTAATTCCATCAAGGTAAGAAAAGAAGATTGATATAAAAGGAGTTCCTTATGAACAGAACTGCTGAAATTACAAGAACTACAAAAGAGACCGATATCACTTTAAAGCTTGACCTTGACGGCGGCGCAAAGGCTGTTATCAACACAGGCATCGGTTTCCTTGATCATATGCTGACAGCCTTAGCCATCCACGGCGGGTTTTCGCTGGAGCTTTCCTGCAAGGGCGACCTCAACGTTGACGGTCACCACACAGCCGAGGATATTGGTATCGTGCTTGGTCTGGCATTTAAGGAAGCGCTTGGCGACAAGGCTGGAATCATGCGTTATGGCTCTGCGTTCATTCCTATGGATGAATCGCTTGCATTCTGCTCGCTTGATATCAGCGCAAGACCGTTCCTCGTGTTCAATGCGCAGTTTACCAACGAAAGGGTAGGCGAGTTTGACACCTGCCTTACAGAGGAGTTTATGCGTGCTTTCGCGTTCAATGCGGGAATTACCCTGCACCTGCGCGTTGAGTACGGCAGTAACGACCACCACAAGATCGAAGCTCTGTTCAAGGCGATGGCTTATGCGCTCAAAGCGGCAATGAAGCGCAACGACGACGGCTCAGTCGTTTCCACCAAGGGGGTACTCTGATGATAGCAATAATCGACTACGGCGCAGGAAATCTGTTCAGCGTAAAGAACGCGCTTGATTTTCTTGGCCTTGACAGCGTCATAACAAAAGACCCCGATGACCTCAGAAAAGCCGACAGGCTCATTCTCCCTGGTGTAGGTGCGTTTGCGGACGCAATGAGAATGCTGAATGAGTCAGGTCTTGTCGAGGTTATCAGGGAAGAGGTGCAGAAAAAGCCGCTTCTCGGCATCTGCCTTGGTAAGTCGGAGGCCAAGCGGGTCTTAGGAAGACAAGACCT
>JAZQEQ010000215.1:0-10974 GCA_045539055.1 Oscillospiraceae bacterium
GGGGTCGGGCTGGTGTACCATACCCTTGTAGCCCTCGCCTGTTGTACGGGGCTTGTTTGTGTATATTCTGGGGATGATGATGATCTTATCCTTGACCTGCTCCTGAAGTCTTGCGAGTCTGCCTACATAATCCATTACAGACTCCTCGTTATCTGCGGAGCAGGGACCG
Source organism: Oscillospiraceae bacterium (assembly GCA_045539055.1). Taxonomy (GTDB): domain Bacteria; phylum Bacillota; class Clostridia; order Oscillospirales; family Ruminococcaceae; genus CAG-115. The sequence continues at coordinate 170 of JAZQEQ010000215.1, forward strand.
ATTATCAGCAGGAACTTGTCGGATTTTCCTGTAAACACATCAGCGATCTCGATATCGCGTGCAGCCTTTACTGCCTTTATCTCCTCGGAAAGAGGGTACATTTCCTTTACTTCCTTAGGAACGGGAAGCTTTCTTTTGAAGTTCATTGACATTTTATATTATCTCCTTTTTCTTGAATTTTTGATCTGTTACAATTATAGCACCGTTAAAGTTGAGTGTCAATATATTTTATTGCTTTAAAACATAAAATCGTTAAACTTTTTGCATTTTGACTATAATCATTATTGGATATTTATGCAATTTCGCTAAAAGGTGTACAACGCCGCTCAGGCTTGTTTAATGGCAAAAAAGTGCTATTTTAAGGCGGTAAAGGTAAGGAATTTTAAGTTATTAAGTGATATCATAAAATAAAAGAAAAGGTTTTCGAGGAGTGTTTGTTATGGCAACCTACAACAATCCCGTGCAGAAGGGCTTCTATCCCGACCCAAGCGTCTGCTTCGCGGACGGTAAGTATTATATGGTATGCAGCTCGTTCCAGTATTTCCCCGGAGTACCGCTCTTTGAGAGCGAGGATCTGGTCAACTGGACGCAGATAGGTCATGTGCTTACCAGAAAGAATCAGGTGATGCTGGAGAAGATAAATTCCAGCGGCGGAGTTTTTGCTCCGACTATACGCTACCATGAGGGACGATTCTACATGGTGACGACTAACGACACTACCCACCAGAATTTTTACGTCTACACTGATGATATCCGCGGCGAATGGAGCGACCCTATCTATGTTGATCAGGGCGGTATCGACCCGTCGCTGTACTTTGAGGACGGAAGGACCTATTTCATGAGCAACGGCGCTGATGACGAGGGCAAGGGCGGGGTTATCCAGTGCGAGATAAACATTGAAACGGGTGAGAGGCTGTCGTCCAGACGCTGCTTGTGGCAAGGCTCGGGCGGACGCTATCTTGAAAGCCCGCATATGTATAAAATAAACGGATACTATTATTTAATGGCGGCAGAGGGCGGCACGGAATACGGTCACATGATAACATACGCGCGCGGCGAGAGCGTGTGGGGACCGTTTGAGGGCTATGCGAAAAATCCTGTGCTGACAAACCGCAACAAGGCGCCGAATATCATTCAGGGCATAGGCCACGGCGATCTTATAAGGGACGAGAACGGAAACTGGCACATCCTTTGTCTTGGATTCCGTCAGATAGGTGTCTGGCAGCCGTATCACCATCTCGGACGCGAGGTGTTCCTGACTCCCGTTAAGTTCCACGAGGACGGCTGGTTTACGGCGGGCACGGACGGAACTACCGCCGACAGCTACGATAGTCCTTACGGCACGGAGCAGGTCGAAAAGAAGCTGTTCACGTTTGAGAACACCGACTGGAGCATAGACTGGTGCTTCATGCGCCACCCGCATGAGGAGAATTACGACCTCGGTGCGGACTACGCTGTACTGGATGGCACAGATATCACGCTTGATATGGTGGACTCTCCGACCTTTGTGGGACTTCGCCAGCGCGATTTTAATGCTGATATCAGCGTTGATGTTGACGTTGATAGCGGCGAGGGCGGACTGACGATGTTCATTACCGAGAACGAGCATTACGATGTTGCGGTAAGAGAAGCGGACGGCGGCTTTGAGGCTGTGCTGAAGCTGAACATCGGCGGCATAAAGCACGTTCAGAAAACGGTTGCGCTTAATAGCGGCAAGGCGGCGCTTAGAGTTGCTGCAAGCAATTACGGCTACAGCTTCGGCGTTGTTGAGGACGGCGAGTATACCGAGCTTGGCTACGGCTTCTCAAAGTACCTTTCCAGTGAGGTCGCAGAGGGCTTCACGGGCGTTGTTATGGGCATCTATGCGGTAGGCGGCAGGGCAGGCTTCCGCGGTTTTCGCTGTGAATACAGGTAAAGCGAGATAATAGTCCATATAAACACGACCATGCTCTATTTAAAAGCAAGACGTATAGGATTATAATACATATAAATGAAGGCGCGTATATAATATCATATTTATCTAAGGAGGAGTTTTTATGAAGAAGTTCAAGAAGATGGCTGCCTGTGCAATGGCACTTGCCCTTACACTCGGCATCACAGCGTGCGAGGACGGAGCGGCTCCCGCACCTTCTACATCGGCAGGAGGAGTAGCTCCCGGCAGTGCTAATACAACAACAGCCATGGCTACCACCACTGACCCCGATGAAAATGCTGCGACAGACGAGGAGGTAAAGGACCTTGACACCAGCACCTACACACCCAGCGGCAACGCAGGTACAGTAAAGTTCCTCGGTTTCTATGACATCACTGTTGACCAGAAGGGCAAGGAGCAGTGCATGATCTTCCAGTCCGACCTGTACGGAGGTCAGATCGAGTGGATATCTGCACCCAGTGATTTCGCGTATTACGAGAAGCTCGCTACCCTTATTTCGGCTGATGACTCGCCCGATATCCTCACATACGAGGCTATGTCGATGCCCTACGGCGTAAGCAAGAATATGTTTGAGCCGCTGGATGACTATTTCAACTTTGACGATCCCATGTGGGAAGAAATGCTGCCTTATGTTGAGCAGAACACATACGACGGCAAGGTGTATTATGTTCCACATCGCACCACAACAAACTTTGCGCTCAACTACAACCGCAAGACCATCGAGGACGCAGGACTTCAGGATCCATATGAGCTGTACAAGAACGGCGAATGGACATGGGATGCATGGCGTCAGATGATGATCGATTTCTGCAATCTCAGCGATGACAATATCGGCTGGTATGCTACCGATACGATTGCAACGGCCTTCTGCAACACCACAGGCAAAACGCTGATCGACTATACGCTTGACGGCAATGTAATAAACAACATGGGTGATGCTGACATCACAAGAGCAGTTGAATTCATGGCTGATCTCGGCAGAAACGGCGTTCTTTATGCAGGCCAGCACGGCGACTGGGTATCTCCTCAGGTATGGGCTCCCGTTTCCGATCAGATCCTGTTCCTCGGCATGGAGCCTGAGTGGACATATATCGCGGCGACTGAGCAGATACAGAATCCCTCGGGCGTTGAGAATGATATCCTGAACACTGTTTCGGATTTCACATTCGTTCCGTTCCCGAGAGACCCCAAGGCTGACGCATACTACCTCAGCAATGGCACCTTCGGCTACATGATCGCAAAGGGCGCAAAGAACATCGACGGCGCTGTTGAGTTTATCCACTGCAACCGTCTGTACGAAACAGACCAGAACATCATCGATCAGGTAAGAGCAGACCATGTAAGCCCCGAGCCTATCTACTACACAGCAGGCAAGTACGAGGGTATGCAGAAGTGGGAGATCATCTGGGATGAGCAGGTATACGATCTGTGGAGAGAGGTATGCACATCTGACGACTTCGTATTCCTTCAGGACGATCTGTACGGCTTCGGTCAGGATGTAAAGGTAAACGTATGTGATACTGTATACAAGAGCACCTTCGGCGGCGAGAGCTGGACTCAGCTTTCTCAGGAGATAATTCCTGCGATCGATGCTGTTCTTGACGAGTACAGATAAAAAGCTTCATAACTATCCTTGAAATAAAGCAGAGGAAAGAGCCGACGTTTATAAGACGTCGGTTTTTTCTTTTGGAAATTTTTTTATTTTTTTGCAACCTTTAGCGCTTTAGCATGGTGTTATTTGTACAAGAGCAAAAACCGACATCATGAAAGGATGATATAAATGAAAAGATTCTGGATATTTGTGATAGCTTCGGCGGTGCTGCTGACAGGCTGCGCTTCCGAGCAGTCTAAGACAGAGGGCGGCGCTGCGGCAGGCGGCGCGGCTGATATGAACTCCGCTCCTGCTATAACGGAGATAGCAAGAGAGGATGTAACTATTGCGGAGACTGAGACTCAGCCTCCCGAAAGGCTTACATCGCCGCCCGAGATAAGGATAAGCTTTACTACGGAGATGACAGCCTCCGCAGGTTTTCTCACTAAAGGTGCGTACTCGTGGAATTACGAGGACGACGGCGATATGGTGAGCGTTATTACGGACTGCGCACTTCCGAGCGAGATTGAGAAGGTGAATGTTGAGTTTGATCCATACGAGCTGACAAGCGCACCTAAGATCGCGGTACCTGTCGGTGCCAAGATAGTGAAGGTCGAGTGTTGGAACGGAGCAACCCGACAGAGCGCGGGCTTCACTGATGACGGCGAGATACAGTTCGTGGTTGAGCCTATCGGCAATACTTACTGCGTTACCATGGAGTTCCCCGAGGGCTGGGGAAGTTACGGCGAGTATGGCACCTGCGACTACATCTTCAGGACTACTCACAGCGTGAGCGATGCGCCTGCTGATGGCTCGAACAGCACCGAGAGCGTGCCACCTGTTACAGCGCAGAGCTCCGCAGGTTTTAATCCTGAGGAAGTTGTTCAGCTGCCCGGGCATATAGTATCTGACCCAATAGAGAAAACCCCCGAGCCGCCCGAGCTTTCCCTCGGCGTGTATTTCGAGAGCTCAGATGAGCAGCTTGAGGTGATGCTTTCTCCCAACAATGCCTTTACATGGAGCTTTGTTGACAGCCACGGTAATGCGACTGATATCTGCGTTGACTGCCCCGCGCCTCATCAGATGGATTTAGAGCCTGTTTTTGATGCTTCTGAAGCGGCAAAGGCAAGGGTGGAGCTTACAGATGGCGGAAAGCTCACAGGAGTTACCAACTGGAACAGCGAGGGCGAGAGCCTTGACGTGGATTTTGATAAGGCAGGAGCAATATACTTCCCCGAATGTCCTATCGGCGAGATCTACAGCGTAAGCGTTGAGTTCCCTGAGGGCAGCTGCACCTACGTTTTTGCGGCTTCCTGTGACGAGCGCGGCGATGTCTGTGGCTACCCGAGGTATGAGGATATGTACGAGGTAATGCCCGGCGGCGAGCCTGTCATGACACCGCCAAGCACCATCTACCGCGTGCACGACTTCAATGATGGCAGAATATATCCCGACGTCATCGTTATCGACTCTATCGAAGCTCTGAAGCTGTATTTCGGTGAAAATAACAACACTGAAACAGGCTTTGAGCTTGATTCGATGGAGGACGAGCTGTTCTCAAAGTATGACAGGAGATTTTTTGATGATAACGCGCTGATATTCGTGCGCATCATGGAGGGCAGCGGCTCGGTATCGCACGAGTTCAGGGGCATCGACCACGAGAACAACATCATCATCCTGCGCACAGAGCCTGAGATCGGCACCTGTGATATGGCTTACTATCACATGGTGATAGAGATACCGCAGGGTATGGCAGGAAATGACTTCGGGCTGATAACAAATACCGTTTTTGAGGGTGACTGGTACGAGGAGCTCGTGCCGCATCAGCCTGATGGAATAGAATAACAGCAAAGGGGCGGATATGGGATCCGCCCCTACAGTATTGCCACTCTTTTTGAGGAATTCAGCAGCATGAAATATGCCTGAGTTTCCTGCTCGCCGAGGGTTATGCGCTTCGCAGCATTGCGCCCATCAAAATCCATAGTGCCGTCGGACAGCATAGAGCGATTCTTGTCACCGAGGTAGATAGCCTCGGAAGGAAAAAGCTCGATGAACTGCGCGTCAGGGAATTTTTCTCGGTCGGTATGTACTCCGTCAAGGTGCGACACGATAAATCTGCGGTAGCCGATATCGTACAGCGGTTTTATGGGACAGTTGTCGGAGATGCCGCCGTCACGGTAGCTGTACTGACCTATCCGCTGTATCGGGAACGCAGCAGGTATCGCGGAGGACGCAACCAGTATCTTTGTCACGGTTTCGGGAGGAAATGCGCGCATATCGAAATACTCGGGCCTGCCGAGGGTGGAGTTGTGGCAGCACGCGAACACAGGAAACTCCGCCGAGGTTACGCTGCGGTGTATGCCGTTGCCCTCGATAAGCGCTATCATTCCGTCGCGCGAGAACAGCCCTGATTTTACAATGCCGCCTGCGTTTTCGAGGGCGGCTTTTTTCTCGTCCGAGAAAGCAAACCCCAGCACCGTCCCGAGCACGCGCCCAGCTGCGTCGTAGGGGTCGGCTATGTCGTGAGGGGTTATGCTGCGCCAGATGTCACAGGCGCGTGCGCAGGAGACCGAAGCGAAAAGAGCTGCGTTCAGTGCGCCGACTGACGTTCCCGACACTGCGGTTATGTATTGTCGAAGTCCCAGCCGTTCAAGTGCCTGCCACATTCCAATCTGATAAGAGCCTCTGCCGCCTCCGCCGCAGAGTATAAGTCCGTATTCTTCCATCGTATCACCTCCGAGTACAGTATATTCGGAACAGTGGGGAATTGACAATTGATAATTGACAATTAAGGTACGCGCCTTGCGGCGCGATTGCAATTTCCACCGCAGAATGGTGCGGTTTCATTCTGAGAGCAATACCGCCATGTGGAAACATGGTTTGTCATCGGGAGTTTACGAGAAAATATAAAAAATTAACGATAAACATTAAAAAACTATTGACAAACATAAATTTGTGTGCTATACTATGACCATGATAAGCTTATTGTATGACTTTTGGAATTTATGTGACTTTGGAGGTTTATTATGGATAAGACTATTGATTTAAACGAAAAGGCGCTTGAAAAGGAAAAGAAGGACTTTAACAAGATGTGCAGATTTTTTGAGATACTGGCAACGGTTTTCAGAACATTGATAATGATCTGCGTACCGATATTGCTTGTTTTCTACATCATCAGTGCGCTTGGCTGGGTGGATATCGGTGAGGAGTTCATATCCGCAGAGGGACTGATCTCTACGATAGCGCTGAGCATTACATGTATCGGCTATGTGATTGCGTTGAACTTCGGTACGAAGATATTCAAGACTGTGCGTACGGCGGAAACTCCGTTCAGATATGACGTTGCCGACAAGATGAAGGGTGCAGGCATGGCACTTATAGTTACAGGAATTATAGGATTTGTTCTCAATGTTCTGGTGCGTGTTCTGATGGCAAACGGCACCTTGCATTTTGACACGCTGACATACATGCCTGATACAGTGCCTTTTCTGTTCGGAGCTTTTCTGATAGCACTTGCGTATATCTTCAACTACGGCTGCAAGCTCCAGCAGGAATCAGACGAAACGATATAAGGACGGTGCGCAATGGCAATAATCTTACGACTTGACCGCGTTATGGCTGACCGCAAGATGTCGCTGAACGAGCTTTCCGAGAAGGTGGGAGTCGCAAACGTCAACCTCTCGAAGCTCAAAACAGGCAAGGTCAGCGCGATACGCTTTTCTACTCTCGATGCGATATGCAGGGTGCTGAACTGCCAGCCGGGGGATATTCTGGAGTTTTCTGACGAAAAATTGAATAATGAATAATTGACAATTGACAATTAAGGTACGTGCCTTGCGGCGCGATTGCAATTTCTACCGCAGAATGGTGCGGTTTCATTCTGACAGCAATACCGCCATGTGGAAGCATTGTACTTCCGCGACAATCTCAATCAGTCGCGGAGCGACACAATAATTGTCCATTGTTAATTGTCAATTATCAATTTTTTAATTTTCCCCCTTGAAATTTGTCAACTCTTGTGATATACTATAATAGCATTGTTATGTGTAAAGAGCACAAAAGAACGATTTGACAGGAGGACTTTCCCATGGCAGATATACAGGTAATGTACGAGCAGTGGCTTGAAAAGGCTGTTGCTGACCCCGATCTTATCGCAGAGCTTACAAGCGTTGCAAACGATGAAGAGGGCAAGAACGACCGCTTCTATCGCGACCTTGAGTTCGGCACAGGCGGTCTGCGCGGAGTTATCGGCGCAGGTACAAACAGAATGAACATCTACACCGTAAACAAGGCAACACAGGGCCTTGCGGAGTATATTCTCGAAAACGGCGTTACAAAGCGCGTTGCGCTCTCCTACGACAGCCGTATCAAGTCTGATTACTTCGCTGAGAGCACCGCTTGTGTTCTCGCCGCAAACGGTATCGAGGTATATATCTATGACGAGCTTATGCCTACACCCATGCTTTCCTGGGCTGTAAGAGCGCTCGGCTGCGGCGCAGGCGTTATGGTCACAGCTTCCCATAACCCCGCTAAGTACAACGGCTACAAGGTATATGGCTCCGATGGCTGTCAGGTCACACTTGAGGCGGCTGAGATAATCCTCGGCAAGATCAATAACATCGACATCTTTGAGGGCGTAAAGACCATGGACTTCGACAAGGCTGTTGCAGACGGCATGGTGAAGTTCATCGAGGACAGCGTTATCGACGAGTACATCGCTAAGGTCAAGGAGCAGGGTCTGCACACAGACCTCGTTGCAGACAGCGGTCTGAAGGTAGTCTACACACCCCTCAACGGCACAGGCAACAAGCCTGTTCGCCGCGTACTTAAGGAGATCGGTATCAAGGACGTTGTTGTAGTTCCCGAGCAGGAGCTGCCCGACGGAAACTTCCCCACCTGTCCTTTCCCGAACCCTGAAATTCAGGAGGCTCTGCAGTACGGTCTTAATCTCTGCGAGAAGGAGAAGCCCGACCTGCTGCTTGCTACCGATCCCGACTGCGACCGTGTAGGTATCGCGGTTCCTGACGGTGACCACTACGAGCTGTTCACAGGCAACGAGGTAGGCGCACTGCTGCTTGAGTACATCTGCAAGGAGCGCATCGCGCTCGGCACAATGCCTAAGGATCCCATTGCAGTAAAGACTATCGTTACAACAGACATCACCAAGGCTATCTGCGCTAAGTACGGCGTAGAGCTGCGCGAGGTGCTGACAGGCTTCAAGTTTATCGGCGAGCAGATCGGCTGGCTTGAGGAAAAGGGCGAGGAGCAGCGTTACATCTTCGGCTTCGAGGAGAGCTACGGCTACCTTGCAGGCGGCTATGTAAGAGATAAGGACGCAGTAGTTGCTTCCATGCTCATCTGCGAGATGGCTGCATTCTACCGCACAAAGGGTATCTCCCTTATCGAGGCACGCAAGAGAATGTACGATGAGTACGGCGTATACTTCAACAAGCTTGAGAACTTCACCTGCGAGGGTGCAAGCGGTATGCAGCGCATGAAGGAGATCATGGCAGGTCTGCGTGCAAACGCTCCCAAGACCATCGGCGGCGTTGAGGTGATTGCAGTTGCTGACTATGCGGCTTCCACCAAGACAGCTGCAAACGGCGATGTTGAGAAGCTGACACTTCCCAAGAGCGACGTTATCACATTCTACCTCACAGACGACGCTAGCGTTATCATCAGACCCTCGGGTACAGAGCCCAAGATCAAGGTATATTACACCACAAAGGGTGCTGACAAGGCTGAGGCGACTGAGCTTCAGGCTAAGCTTTCCGCTGATTTTACAAAAATCCTCGGATTTTAAAGAAAAATTTTAAAAAACCTATTGCATTTTCTGAAAAAGTGTGATATAATCTTAACTTGTAATGATTATTTTAATTAACGGATTGAGGTGACATTCATGAAGGAAGGTATCCATCCCGCATACGAAGCTGCTACAATCAGATGCGCTTGCGGTAACGAAATCGAGACACGCTCCACAAAGGGTGATATCAGAGTAGAAATCTGCTCCAAGTGCCACCCCTTCTTCACTGGTAAGCAGAAGCTGGTTGACACAGGCGGACGCGTTGACAGATTCAAGAAGCGTTACAACATGGGCAAGTAATTTTAATTTGCAGTATAACCAAAACTCACGCATAAGGATATTGTGCGTGAGTTTTTGCGTTTTGTATGTGTTGTACATAGGGGATAAAAAATGTATATCGAGCATATCGCAATGTATGTGAATGACCTAAATGCGGCGAGAGATTTCTTTGTGAGATACTTTAATGCCGTTTCAAACGATGGCTATGTGAATGAGAACACGGGTTTCCGCTCGTTTTTTTTGACCTTTGAAAATGGTGCAAGGCTGGAGCTAATGTATAGACCTCAAATGGCTGATTTGGATAAACCACTGAACAGAACGGGATATGCTCACATCGCTTTTAGCGTGGGTAGTATTGCGGAGGTCGACAGGCTGACACAACTACTGAAAGCTGACGGATACTCTGTTGTGAGTGGTCCGAGAACAACGGGTGACGGTTATTATGAAAGCTGTGTTGTATCGATAGAAAACAACCTGATCGAAATCACCGAATGATTTTTAAAAGGAGGTACCCATGGAATACAAAACCATCGCCGCGCCATGCGAGGCGAAATTCATCGAAAAAAAGAGCGAATTCATAGGCTACCTCTGTCCTGTGCAGACTGAGGAGCAGGCAATAGCATTCATCGAGCAGATACGCGCCATGCACCGCAAGGCGACCCACAACTGCTACGCGTACATTCTCCGCGAGAATAACGCCGCGCGCCACAGCGATGACGGCGAGCCCGGCGGTACCGCGGGAGTGCCTATCTACGAGGTACTGCGCAAAGAGGGCCTGACGGACGTGTGCTGTGTTGTCACGCGCTATTTCGGTGGTATAATGCTCGGCGCAGGCGGCCTTGTAAGAGCCTACACAAAGGGCGCAAAGGACGCCGTTGACGCGGCGCAGATAAAGTGCATGGCGGCGGCAGAGCAGCTTGTCGTGACGGTGGATTACGGACTGTACGGCAGGCTTGCGCAGGTGTTTATCGACTTTGACGCGCGTGTTGAGAACGAGGAGTTTGCCGACAATGTGAAGATAACCCTCTACGTCCGCGAGGAGAGCGCCGAAAAGCTCCGTGAAAAGCTTATTGACACCTGCAACGGCAGTATATCTGTTGAAACTGCACAGAAACTGAATTACGATTTTGCGCAGAAGTAACAAAAGTTGACATTCAATAAAGGTCATCAGAGGTCGAATTCTGTATATAATTATAGAT
>JAZQEQ010000216.1:0-5223 GCA_045539055.1 Oscillospiraceae bacterium
TAGCAGATATCGTAACACCTAATATCCCCGAAGCCGAGGTTTTATCGGGAATGAAAATATCCGACAAAGCAGACATGGAGCAGGCTGCAAGGCTAACCGCTGACAAATACGGCTGTGCGGTGCTTCTTAAAGGCGGACACAGCATAAACGACGCAAACGACCTACTCTGTGAAGGCGGTAAGATGACATGGTTCAGCGGCAGGCGTATCGACAATCCTAACACCCACGGGACAGGCTGTACGCTGTCCTCTGCGATAGCGTCCAACCTAGCAAAAGGGCATGACATCAGGACTTCCGTGACGCTCGCAAAGGAGTATATCTCGGGCGCGCTTTCGGCTATGCTAGACCTCGGCAATGGAAGCGGTCCGCTTGACCACGGCTTTGACATAAACAGCAAATACAGCGCTACATAAAATAATCATGCCCGCAAGAGTTCATGCGGGCAAAAACTTTATATAAAGCAAAAATACCGTAGCCGATCGTCCCGGCTACGGTATCCGTATTGGACAAATTTGAGTGCCTGATATGATGAACACAAATATTCGCAGACAGAAATACTGTGCATCATTCGCTTTTGCTGCTTCTTATCTGCGTCGGCGTAAGGCCATAATATTCGTGAAGCTTTCTGCTCATATCGTTTGCACAGCAAAAGCCTGTTACAGCTGCTATTTCAGTGAATTTCATAGCGGTGTGCCGTATCAGATCATAGGCTCGTGTGCAGCGTATATGGGACAGGTATTCTCTCGGAGACATACCCGTTTCGGCCTTGAACGCATGGGACAGATAACCCTCGCTAATGAAATTATCCTTTGCTATCCTGCTGATCTTTATGTTTTCGGCATAATTCTCCTCAATATAGCTGCGCACACGATCGGTGAGTTTCTTTCCTGCACTTTCCTTGTCATGCTCTTTGTGCGGCTTTGCCTGTTCGTGCAGGAGCGAAAGAAGCTCCAGCGCAGCACTCAGTTCGCTGTAAATGCTTGCACCTTTTTCAAAGATATCTGTCATACGCTCAAAGCAACGCTTTATCTGCGGAGCATCCCGCAATATAATTATACCGTCCCTGCTTATATCAGTAAGCATTGCGAAAAGATCGGGACGCACCAGCTGCTTTCGAAGCTCCCACGGATTTATCATTGCGATATAGCGATGATAATCAATATCCGCAGGCACTCTGGTGATATGATGCTGTCGGCTCTTTATAAGCACACAGTCGTTTTGGCATATATGATAGACTGTATCCTTTACAGTCACGTCAAGCTCGCCCTCAACAATATACATGAGCTCGCACGAGGTATGCGCATGACTTACGCCGAAAAGCGGATTTTCATAGTATCTTGAATGCTCTATTATCGCCATATTTATCACCTCTTTATCAGTGTAGCATATCCGCGTATATTATTCAATACTTTTGCAGCAGATTTTCTATATAAATCAGCAGATTATATAATGAGAGGTGCTTTGTATTATATTAAAATATAGACAACAGCAAGCATCGAATCATCTTTTAACATAGCAGAAAACATATAGACACACAGGAGGAACGGCATGAAAAGAAAAGTCATTAGCTGCATGATCTGCGCAGCGGTAATCACATCGTCCTGCGGCTGCTCGGGCAATGCACCGACAGGCACAGAGCACAAACAAACATCGGAAAGCACATACGCTTCAACCTCACCGCAAACAACAACGTCCGCGCCGCCCGTTGACGATACTCCTGCGATCACACCCGAGGACGTTTCCCTTGACGGACAGGTGCGCGTATCTCCGCTCAACGCTTCCACAACGAACGGCGGCAGCTTTGAGGGCTGGGGCACCAGTCTTTGCTGGTGGGCGAACAGAATAGGCTACTCCGACAGCCTGTCGCAGCAGGCAGCAGACCTGTTTTACGGCGACGACGGGCTTGACCTTAATATAATGCGCTACAACATCGGCGGCGGTGACGACCCCACACATCATCACATAACCCGTACAGATTCCGCCGTTCCGGGCTGGCTGGTGCTTGATGAGGCATCAGGGGAACGTGTTTATGACTACACTGCTGACGCGAACCAGCTCAACGTCCTCAGACGCTGCGCCGAAGCCTCGGGCGAGGACGCATGGGTTGAAGTGTTCAGCAATTCGCCGCCCTATTTCATGACGGTAAGCGGCTGCTCTTCGGGCAATACTAATGCTTCCGAAAACAACATCAAGGACGAATGCTACGGAGAAGTAGGCGAATATCTCGCACACGTTTCCGCGTATATAAACAACGAGCTTGGTATCAAGGTGGACAGCATCTCCCCCATGAACGAGGCTAACACCAACCACTGGGGCGCTTACAGCAACAAGCAGGAGGGCTGCCATGTCGATGCAGGCGAGTCACAGTCCACACTTATCATCGAGACAGCAAATGCAATGGAGCGATACGGCCTCGGCGATGTTCTTGTAATAGCAAGCGATGAAACAGACCCTGCAAAGCAGGTGGATGAATACAACACCTTCTCCGCTGAAGCTCTCGAAAAAATAGACCGTATCAGCACTCACACCTACGGCACAAATGGCATCGAGGAACTTGGCGCACTTGCGAAAAAAGAGGGCTTCAACCTCTGGATGAGCGAGGTAGACGGCAGCAGCACAGCAGGCGAGGACGCAGGCGAAATGGGTGCGGCGCTCTGGTTTGCACAGAAGATAATCTACGATATAAACAAGCTCTCTCCCTCCGCATGGATAATGTGGCAGGTCATCGACACCCACATCTGCGCCGAGGGCTACAACGCCAACAAGGACTCGGGAATGCCTGATATAACAGGCGGCTTCTGGGGCACTGCGGTAGCTGACCACGACAACGATAACATCATACTTACACAGAAATATTATGGCTTCGGTCAGTTCACGCGATATATCCGTCCGGGGGCAACTCTCATCCACTGCGACGACAACACCCTTGCTGCCTACGACAAGGACAAGGGCGAGCTCGTTATCGTTGCGGTGAACCCTTATGCTGATGACAAGACATACAATTTCGATCTGTCGCAGTTTGCTGCGCTCGGAGAATATGTTGATGTAACTCGCACGAGCGGCGACTCTGCAAGCGGCGAGCACTGGGCGCAGCTTGACAGCATAAAGGCGCACTCAGAGGGCTTCGTGGCAGAGCTTAAAGGCAACTCCATCACCACGTTTGTGATGAGCGGTGTACAGATGGGCGAGGTAAATGTCAGCGAGATATCTCTTGAAAATGCGTCGGCCGAGGCTCCCGCAGGAGTTGACGGCAGCTCCGCCGAAAGCGTTATAGACGGTGATATGGTGACATATTACGACGGAGATGTTGACAGCTATATCATCATCGACCTCGGTGCTGACACAGAGTTCGATATCATCGGCTACGCTCCCGCCGAGGGTCAGGAAAGCAGAATGCAGAAATGCCGCTTCTACGGCTCGAAAGACGGCGAGAACTGGGAACAGCTCACGATACTGAGAGCAGATCCGCTCGGCGGCGTAATGAATGAGCTCATTCTCCCCGAAACAGCAAACTATCGTTACCTGAAATTCGACTATCCCAAGAGCACTGACAAAAACCAATTCAGCTGCTGCATTGCTGAAATTGCATTGTATAAGATCGATTGATATAACAAAATGCCCACAGAAATTCCTGTGGGCAGAACTTTATATAAAACAAAAATACCGTAGCTGATCGTATCAACTACGGTATCAGTATTGCGGTCAAACGCCAGCGTTTGATGGCAATAAAAAAGGACTGCCGAAACAGTCCTTTTTTATTGGCAAAGATTGCGGTGATTGATACAACTTAGTCGGTTACGACCAAGCGGATATCACACAACGCATATCAACCCCGAAATAAGCATCAGTATCGCAGGAACGATATACTTTCTCGGGTGATGCCACAGGTCGCTCTCTGTTTTCCATTCTGTAAGCGGAAATCTCATTTCCATAACGACCGAGCCTGATGCACCGAGCAGAGCAAATACTACTGCCAGCACGATGTTTTTCGGCTCAATACCGCCTGCTTGCAAGCCGAAGCTTGCGAGATAAAACGTATAGGCGATGACGTTATTTACTGCAATGAAAGAAAAATAAGGCAGGCAGAACATCCGTTTTGCAGAGGGAAGAAAATGCACAGCTTCTCTGAGTGAGCTGTCTGCGGAAATAAGTACGCACAGAGGCGTATTGATCGAAAGGATGGCAAAGCCGATAGGCAGGAAGTTGTCTGCTCCGCTTTCCCTTAACAAAAACGGGAAAACTATTGCTACGACCCACATCGCGGCGGTGTTGATGAGGTAATTCTTACGCGCTGTCATATAGCGGAAAAGATATTTCCATACGCTGTGCTTTTGGGAGCTTTTTAAAATAGCTGTTGCCGTAAAGCTGTTGATGAAATCATAAGGGTCAGCGGTCAGAAGTACGAGCATCGCAACGACAAGGTCTGCCGAAAGAAGGATAACAGCGTATTCCGAAAATACAGCCGCAACCGAGACTGCCGCCCACGCAAAGCCAACGATACGGTGCTTTTTCATAGCGAATACGGCAGATGTTACAAAGATACCATTCAGCATGCAGATGACAGAACCGACGATCTCCATGATATCGGGAACGGAAACAGCAAACAGTGCCGCTATCAGCAGTGCGGATTTTGTGATGACAGTGTAAAGTCCGTAAGCGCAAATATACGAAAAAGTGAAGCCCTGCTTTCTGAAAGGAAGTGCGGCTATTCCGCTAAGCTCTGCGGAATTGTCAGATGACAGTGAATGCCACATGATGCCTGCGGTAAAAGTGCCCGACATCAGGTATTTTATAAACGGTGCAATAGTTACATTTATTTCCGCCATACGCAGTCCGAAGAAAACAGCCGCGCAAATAACTATATATTTTAATATCTTTTCAAAGCCGTTACCGAACAGCTTTCTTCTGAACACGTTAAATAACATTGTCAAGCTTTAAAACCTTTCTTACGCTTTCGGCGGTTATTTCTCCGCCTGTAAATATGCGTGATATACTGCCGTTTTCAAGCACCATCACCCTGTCCGATGTGAGTGTGATGCTTTCGAGTATGTGGGACGAAAAAAGCAGAGTTCCATGCTCCTTGTAGCCTGAGATAAGGCTGTACAAAAACTCCGTACTCTGAAAATCAAGACCGTTTACAGGCTCGTCAAGAAACAGGAGCGGGGCTTTCAGCGCAAAGGCTGTTATCAGATTTACCTTGCGCCTGTTGCCCATTGACAGGTC
>JAZQEQ010000217.1:0-13991 GCA_045539055.1 Oscillospiraceae bacterium
CCTGATGCGGAGCGTAGATGCCGCCGATAAAAGGCAGCCTGAACTGACCGCCGTGCGCGTGCCCAGACAGCACCAGCTGCACTCCCGATGCCTTGTACGTTTCGTAATATTCGGGACGATGCGACAGCACAACTGTAAAACGTTCGTCATCACCTGCTATATCGCGTATTCTGTAAACTCCGTGCGTGAAAACAGGGTCGTCAACACCTGCGATAAGCAGTTCCTCTCCGTCTTTCGAAATGGTCGCAACTTCATCACGAAGCACGGTAACGCCATAATCCGAAAGGCTGTTCAGAAGCCTTTCAAATTCCCCATCACCTATCCAAGCTTCGTGGTTGCCTGTTACATAATAGCAAGGTGCGATCTCCGAAAGCTCTTTTACGAGCTCCAGCGCCACATCGACCTTGGGGTCTGTGGAATCCACAAGATCGCCTGTCAACGCGATGATATCAGGCTGAAACTCCCTTATACCGCCGACCACTGAATCCTTTACTCCCCAGTAATCATTGTTGTGCAGATCCGAAACCTGCGCGATCTTGAAGCCATCAAAAGCTTCGGGCAGGCCATCGTACTCTATCGTGTATTTAGTGAAGCCCACAAGGATATTCGTAAGCACTACCCACACCACAAACAGCGCCGCTACCGCTATCAGGGATATTTTTATTATGCGTTTCTTCATGTCGCACCCCTATCAGCCGACCGAGCCCAGTATTTCAATGCCTTGCGGCGACACCGAAACATTTGTGCCGATCTTCGGCAGCTGCTGTATCATTTCCTTTTCACCGCCAAGCGTCCTGAAAGCTATCCACTCGCGAAGACGGTCTATGCTTTCAGGCCTGCCGATGCTGAAGCTCTCGCCTTTATGATAAAGCGCCACAGGCGCGCCTGCCTCAGCAAGCTGTCTTGCCAGCGCAAATGCCTGCTCGGCGCAGATGCTGTCTGCGTCCGAGCTAAGAAGTATGTTGGTGGTTTCTGTCGCGGCACTCTCGTCCTGCCTTACCATAAGTCTGCGCTTCTTTGCAGAAAGCTTGTAGTTTATGCGTCTGGGCGAATCTCCTGCGGCATACTCTCTGTGCTCGTATCCTGCCATGCCGCCAAAATGCGTACTTCTGCTCTCCTCCGCCTGTTCTTCATCGGTCGGAACAGCACTCGGCACTACCGTCGGTCCCTTGTACTCCACAATGCGCGGTACTACGCCGATAGTCGTTTCTACCGCGGCACTTCTCCTGAACCTTATGACTCCGAAAAAATCCGCCAACCTAAACTCGTTTACTGTTATCTTATTCAGACCACAGCACGCAGGTCTGAAAGCCAGCTCCACCACCGCGCTTTTCTTAAGCATCAGTGAAAGCTCCGCAATAAACGGTTGCCCCGCAAGCTCGCCGCTTAATGTCACGAACGGAACAAAGCAGAAGCCCTTTTTGCTCACCTTGAGCGTCGCCATCGTCTTTTCGCCTACTGACGTTATGCCTGAGAAATCGTCCAATGTCACCGCAACATTATTGCGTGAAAAGATCACAGGCACGACCGAAATAACGACCGCTGCGAGCACCGTATACATCAGCAGCCAGCCTGTTTCGCCATCGATAAACAGCAATATCACCGCAGCAAACAACAGCGTCTGGATAAGTCCTGATAATATCTTCATCGCTTCAGCACCCTCTTTCTTCTGCATATACGTCTGAAGCAGCGATACATCTCATCTGTATCAGCATCGACATTTTCCGCCGAATACATCAGCTTATCCGCGGCACTACAGATAAATTCAGCCTCATCGGGCATGGAAAGCATATTGGTAATAACGGCCTGCGTTTCTCCACAGGTGGTTATTTCCTCGGTGCTGTCGCTGAGCTCGCAGGCTATCGCTCTTGTGTGGAGATACACCGCCTTGATGCGGGAGTCCTTTCCGCGCATCCGATACGTCAACATAAATATCAGCACACCAAGCTGCTTGCGGAACACAAGTCCCAGCACTAACAGAACTATCACCACCACCGCAACAACAAGAGCGATGACAGCGCTCTGCCATTTTGCAGAGCCATCCGCAGTTTCAACGAATTTTGTCGCATCAAGATTAAGCCAGCCGCAGCCCTTTACATAGACCTGAGTATAAGCGTGCGCCTGCGCCGCCGTTACATTATATACGCCAAGCGCATCGCGGCACTCCTCGGTCAGCGCAAAGCCCTCGGTATAGCGCGCGGGAAGTCCTGCCGCCCTCGCAAGCAGTGTTGTTGCGGTCGCAAAATCACTGCATATACCGCGCTTGCTGTCGAAAACGAAATACTCTGTTTCAGTGCTCTGCGGAACGAAATCCAGATCATATACAAATCCGTTTTCGCCAAACCACTGCTCTATGGCACAGTATTTCTCATAATCGCTCTTACAACCCTCAGTTATCTCATGCGCAAGGCTGTACATTTCGGGGCTTATTCCATCTAGCCCCGCAAGGTCGTAATATCGCATCGCGTTCTTATATTCATCAAGGAACGCGTCATAAGCCGCAAAGTCTATGACCCCATCGAAATATGCCTCATTGAGCAGCGCCTCAAAGCCCGTCTGCTCCACGATCTCGGAATATCTCGCATCAGGCTCGTCTGCGTAAAAACCGACAAGATATTTCGCCATTGCCATATCCGCACTCGCGAACATCTCACCCTTCAGTGTGCGGTAGATCGCAGCGACCTCACTGTCTATTACCTCCGCTGAATAAGCACTGACCGGATGCATTATAACAGCAGAAAAGCCTGTGTTATCAACGATCCTTATATACAGCTCACATGTAGTCGCACCATACTTTTCAAGGCCCGACAGCATATCGGCAAACCCACTCATCTTGCCGCTCTCCGCGCCTTTTATAAACGCCTTGAAAAGCTCGGCATAGCTGCGCTCCTTTGCATAGTATCCCCAGTCAGCATAGCCTGTGTTGTACTCCGACGGGATGTATGTCCAGCCCTCAGCGCCGTTGTATACATCAAACGACCACCTGTCTATATGGTACGGAACGCGTGTCTGCGCAATAAAAAGCACCTTGTCGGACGGATCGTTATCACCCGTATTCACTGACGAATTAGTGGCAAAATTATTGAGGGAAACACCGCTGTAAAAGCCCTTGCCGCGCTGAAGCAGAGTGTCCATGTACTGACCCATCGGAGTAGTATCGCTTCGCGGTATCACAAGTGCCACAACAAGCGCCACAGCTCCCAGAGCCAGCGCAGAGCAAAGTCTGACGCGCTTTTCATGTGCTCCGCCGAAGAACGCCACATCAGCGTCCTCGCATTTGCGCGCAGAACAGAGCACCGCCGATACAAATGTGCCAAAAAGCACAGCCATCAGCGGCAGCGCAAGTCTGCCCGTGGTTCTTGCCGCAAGTATTATAGGGATAAACGCAGGCAGCAACAGGTAATTCGCGCGTGGTAGCACAGCAGAAAAATAGCAGCATATAAAGCCCACGATCACCGCGAACATCAGAATAGCAGCTATTGCATACATCCAGTCGAAATACGCAGAAGCCGAGAACAGGAAATGCGCAAAGCTGCGCATATTAGGGTCGTCGGCATTTCCCGTCTGCTCCACCATTTTTATGTAGTCCATAAAAGACCACGACACCATAGCTATCGCACCAAAGCAAGCCATAGTCATAAGCGAGGTCACTATCGCAGAACCGACCTTGCTTTTCTGTACATTGTACACCAGCATATACGCGCCCGTCGCAAGTGCACCCATAAGCAGCGAGCAGAACACGACCTGCTCGCGGCATATAGTATACATAAGCGATACACTTATCGCCCAGATATAAGGGATCACACCAAACGGCTGCGCACCCTCATATCTTACCTTTTGTTTTAACGGTCTTTGTTTCATTTATTTAAAATAAGAGTACAGGCGGCAGAGCATCATACCGTTGTAGAGCTTGCGGTTTTTGTCTGCCTTTTGTCCGAATGTGTCCTCAAATTCCTCATCGGGAGTAATGATGTAAAGCTGGTTTCCGTCAAGCGGGAGCAGCTTTTCTCCCATCGTACGGTATATTTCGCGAGCCTCCGATATCTCCAGCATACGCTCACCGTAGGGCGGATTTGTGATTATTTTAAGCGGCTGCGCAGGCGCGGAAAAATCGCTTATCGCGCGCTTCTCACAGGTTATCCTGACCCCTGCCTTTTTCGCGTTTGCCGCTGTAAGCTCAACACACGCGCCATCGATATCATAGCCGAACGCTTTAAACTCTGTACCGCGCTTTATCTGCTCCGCAACCTCCGCACGCGCCGTCTGCCACAGCTTTTCGGGGATAAAGCCGAACTTCTCCGCCGCAAAGCTCCTGCGCAATCCGGGCGCGATGTTCAGCGCTTTCAGCGCCGCCTCGATAAGCAGAGTGCCCGAGCCGCAGAACGGGTCGCAGATAACATCGTTTTCGCGGACTCTTGCAATGTCGATAATTCCCGCTGCAAGCGTTTCCTTGATAGGCGCAGCGTTGCTCTCTCGACGATATCCGCGCTTGTGAAGTCCCACTCCGCTTGAATCAAGCATCAGCAGCACCTCGTCCTTCATGATAGAAAAGCGTATCTGACACACCGCGCCGCTTTCGGGCATGGTATTAAGGCCATAAGCCCTGCAGAGGTTTACCGCCATTGCCTTTTTGATTATCTTCTGACACGCAGGAATACTTTTCAGCACCGAGTTCAGCGAATGCCCCGTATTCGGGAATGCATCGTATCTTCCGATATATTCCGAAAGCGGCAGCTTTTTTATGCCCTCAAACAGCTCGTCAAAGGTCTTTGCCTTAAACTGCCCCAGAACTATTCCCACGCGCTCCGCCGTGGAAAGGCAGAGGTTTGCTTTTACGCAGACAGACGCGTCACCGCTGAACATCACACGTCCGTCGCTGACAACGATATCCTCACCGCCTATCTTCTTCACCTCAAACGAGAGAGTCTTTTCAAGTCCGAAATGGCATGGCACCATATATCTGTATTTAGTCATTTGTTGTTTCCTTTCAATGTGTTTCGCAGTGATATATTATTTCCTTGCCGCTTTTTGCAGTGTATTCTATCTCTTTTCTGACCGAATCTCCGATATAGCCGCCGATATTCACGACATAAATCCCGTCGCTGAGGTCTATCTTTCGATAGTGCGCAGTCTCGAGCCGTTTCAATTCTTCTTCGGACGGCTTGCCGTCACAATAAACACATTGGAGGATATTGTATCCCCTCTGCGCTTCAAGCTGAAAAGCTATCTGTTTCATCTCCTCGGCAAACCTCATGCTGCCGCAGATGGTCAGTGTTTTCATCAAATTACCTCATCCTTTATAAATGATATGTATATTGTACCATATAAATTAAAAAAAGTCCACACTTTACGCCCATCTCATCCTTTGTGAATATTGCCCATATAAATCGCAAAATCTTCGTTACGATTTGCCAAAATTGACAGCTTGGCCTAAAACTTGTTGCAAAAAAATAAAATATAATATATAATAGAATTACACAATTATCTGCGCAGCTCAAAACATATATAAATAGGCGGCGCACCCGAAAGGAGAACATAAGAAATGGGCATCAGATTTGATGACAAGCACCTTGAAAGCTTTGTTTCCGCTCACGAGCTCGCAAACATCGCTCCTCAGGTAAAGACAGCACACGACCTGCTGGTTAGCCGTACAGGCCCCGGCAACGACTTCCTCGGCTGGATCGATCTTCCCGTTGACTACGACAAGGAAGAATTCGAGCGCATCAAGAAGGCTGCAGCCAAGATCAAGAGCGACAGCGAGGTGCTGATCGTTATCGGTATCGGCGGCTCCTACCTCGGTGCAAGAGCAGTTATCGAGGCTATCAAGTCCACTCTTTACAACAACCTCAAGAAGGACACACCCGAGATCTACTTTGCAGGCAACTCCATCAGCCCCACATATCTCAGCGAGCTGGTATCCATAGTTGAAGGCAGAGATTTCTCTGTAAATATCATCTCCAAGTCCGGCACAACTACCGAGCCCGCACTGGCATTCCGCGTATTCCGCGATCTGCTCATCAAGCGCTACGGCGAGGAAGAAGCTAACAAGCGTATCTACTCCACCACCGATAAGGCAAAGGGTACTCTGAAGGAGCTCTCCGACAAGAAGGGTTATGAAACATTCGTAGTTCCGGATGACGTTGGCGGACGTTTCTCCGTACTTACAGCAGTTGGTCTGCTCCCCATCGCTTGTGCAGGCTGCGATATCGACGCTCTTATGAAGGGTGCAGCAGACGCTCGCGAGGAGTATTCCGTTTGCGATCTCGAAAAGAACGCAAGCTACCGCTACGCAGCACTCAGAAATATCCTCTACCGCAAGGGCATGAAGGCTGAGATGCTGGTTGCTTACGAAAACAGCTTTGCAATGATGAACGAGTGGTTCAAGCAGCTGTTCGGCGAGTCCGAGGGCAAGGACAACAAGGGCCTTTACCCCACTTCCGCAGTATTCTCCACCGATCTTCACTCCCTCGGTCAGTTCATTCAGGACGGCTCCAAGATCCTGTTTGAGACCGTTATCCAGTTCGATAAGCCCCAGAAGGAGTTCTTCCTTGAGGACGAGCCTGACAACATCGATGGTCTTAACTTCCTGTCCAACCAGAATATGTCTGTCGTAAACAGAAAGGCTTTCGAGGGTGTTGTAATTGCACATACAGAGGGCGGCGTTCCCAACATGATCCTCGAGGTTCCCACACTTGATGAGTACAACCTCGGCTACATCATCTACTTCTTCGAAAAGGCTTGCGCAATCAGCGGCTATCTGATGGGTGTAAACCCCTTTGACCAGCCCGGCGTTGAAAGCTATAAGAGAAATATGTTCGCGCTGCTCGGCAAGCCCGGCTACGAGGCTGCAAAGGCAGAGCTTGAAGCAAAATTAGGTATCAATTAAGGTTTCATTAAGGCTCCTTAATTCAATATAAAAACACGGAGGTCACCACTATGATTAAACTTATCACAGGCAGAAGAGGTTCCGGCAAGACTAAGGTTCTGATCGACGCTATCCACGCAGCTGAGAAGGCTTCCAACGGTAACGTTGTAGCTATCCAGAAAGGCTCTTCCCTTAACACAGACATCACTCACAAGGTTCGTCTGATCAACATCGAGGATTACAATGTTGAGGGCTACGATGCATTCTATGGCTTCATCGCAGGTATCCTTGCTTCCGACCACGACTGCACAGATATATTCGTTGACGCAACACTGTGAATCATCGGCAGAGATTACGAGAAGGTTGGCGAGATGTTCGAAAAGCTGGAGAAGATTTCAGCAGATACAACAATCACCTGCACGATTTCCGCTGATAATTCTGAAATTTCCGACAATATTAAGAAGTTTGTTGGCTGATTTTTAAGAAAACTCTTGACAAATCGATTTCCGCATGATATAATGTTATTCGTGCCTATAAAAGAATTCGGTTTGGCGGATTCTTAAACGATTAACACTATATTAAGGGGGTGCAATAATGGCAGTTCCGAAGAGAAAAGTATCTCGTGCAAGACGTGATAAGAGACGTTCCCAGGTTTGGAAGTTATCCGCACCTGCTTTCTCACGTTGCAAGCAGTGCGGCGAGCTTAAGCTCCCTCACAGAGTTTGCGGAAATTGCGGTTATTACAATGATAAGGTTGTTATCGCTAAGGAAGCATAATCAATTATATCTTATGTAAAACTAAACAATTTGTTTACGAGGAACAACCCCGACTGAAAAGTCGGGGTTTTGTTTTGTTCAATATACCGTTTTCATCAATAAAACACATTATTTTTTTCAAAAAAGGCTTAACATTAGCTTGAATATGTGGTATAATACTAATGATAGTGTATTATGAAAAACTATGCACATCGCAGAACATCAGTCTTTTTCCGCAAGCGGATAATGTATAAGGATATGGTGAATATGGACAATAAGAAAAAAATCAAATACATCAAAATAAAAGACGAGGAGCAGCCAAAGCGCAAGGTCGCTAAAAAACAAAAGAGCAAGGTGTGGAAGAATGTCGGACACGCGCTGACCATCGTCGGCACCACGCTTTCTGCAATGCTGCTCATAATCGTTGTTATGCTCTGCATCGTAGCAACCGTGCTCACAGTGTATGTTCTTGACTTTGCCGATACAAGCTATGACGCCAATCTCCGCGATGTCGAGATGAAGTACACGAGCTTCGTGTATGCCTATGACGCAGACGGAAACGAAGTCGAGATCAAACGCCTCGCCTCAGACGAAAACCGTATATGGGTAAACTACGAGGACATGGCACCCTGCCTTATTGACGCAGTTATCGCAGTTGAGGACAAGCGTTTCTACGAGCACGAGGGCGTTGACTGGAGGCGTACCGTTTCGGCTCTGCTGAAAAACGGTGACGACGGCGGCGGCTCGACCATCACTCAGCAGCTCATAAAAAATATTACAGGCGATGACGAGGTTTCATGGGAGCGTAAGCTCCGCGAGATCTTCCGTGCACTCAGCCTTGAGGAAAAGTACACCAAGATCGACATCATCGAGTCCTATCTGAACCGAATCTGGTTCGGCGGCATGATATACGGTGTTGGCGCAGCATCCTCGTACTACTTCGACAAGACGCCCGCCGAACTTTCTGTTGGTGAGGCTGCTATACTTGCAGGCATGATCCGAAGCCCGGGAAGCTATAACCCCTATGCAAACCTTACCCTCTGCAAGGAACGTCAGGTCTATGCTCTGAGATGTATGTACGACCAGGGTCTTATCAACACTCAGGAATACGAAAATTTCCGCTACAACAGGGAAAAGATATATTTCGCAAGAACAGTCTACGGCGATGATTTCGGTTATATAGACGAGCGTTCGCTGGACAAGGATGACGAGGATATCCTTGAGGAGGAGATCTTCGCAGACCTCGAGTATGAGGCATATAAGTGGAACGGCGACTATACCGTTTCCCAGAACTGGTATGTCGATGCCGCGCTTGAGCAGGTCATCAACGACTACGCAGAAGAAAAGGGAATACAATATACCTCTGCCAAAAAAGAGATATACAACGGCGGCTACAAGATCTATCTGAATATGGATATGGCAGTGCAGGAAGAGCTTGAACGCAAGTACCAGGATCCCTATACTGTACTCTCAAGCTATGACCCCACCATGGCAAAGGAAGAGCTGCTCCAGTCCGCATTCGTCATTATGGACTACTCGGGTACTGTGGTAGCGCTTGTCGGTGGTCTTGGCGAAAAGGAGGGCGACGGCACCTTCAACCGAGCAACACAGGCTAAGCGTGCGCCAGGCTCCACCATGAAGCCTATCTCGGTCTACTCCAATGCTGTAGAGAACGATCTCATAACCTATTCCACAATGATTCCCAACTCGGGTATCGAAGTGCCCGATATAGACTATCCATGGCCCAAGAACTACGGCGACCTCATTGGCGACAACCAGCTTTATCCTGTATGGTATGCAGTGCGTAAGTCGACCAACACCGTCGCAGTAAGAGTTGCCCAGATGCTGACACCTCAGGTCTGCTACAATCATCTCACACAGAATCTTGGACTTTCTACACTCACCGAAAATGATATAGCATATTCTCCCATCACGCTCGGCGCGCTCACTGAGGGCGCTTACCTGATAGAGATGTGTGCGGCCTACCAGATATTCGGCAACGGCGGCTATTATTATGAGCCCATGCTTTACAGCAAGGTGCTGGACAGCAAGGACAACGTTGTGCTGGAGCAGAATTTCTACGGCACACAGGCAATAAGCAGCGATACAGCATGGATAACCAACCGTATGATGAAGACCGTTATCACCGACCCATACGGCTCAGGTATCAATGCCCAGCTCGAAAATGTTGAGGTCGTAGGTAAGACCGGTACATCAAATGACGAGTCTAACCTGCTGTTTATCGGCTGCACTCCTGAGTACGTCGGCGCTGTCTGGGTCGGCAGAGATAACAACGACGAGATCAAAAAGGGTGATGGCTGGAGAGCTCTTGCATCGATCTGGAAGACAGTAATGCAGGACGTTCAAGACACCTCACAGCCGCTGTACTTCTCGCCAGACTCCTCCACGCTTGAACGCGAATACTGCACACAGACAGGTCTGCTTGCGACAAACAAATGCAAGGACACGGAGCTTGGCTACTACAGGCAGTCAAACGTTCCTTCCTACTGCAACGGCGATCACGCCGCTATTCAGCAGCAGATACTGAAGGATGCAGGTGTTATCGAAGAAGAAACAGTTGAAGCAATAGAAGACGATCCCAATTAAGCTGAATAAAAAAGATCCGTGCCGAGAAGCACGGATCTTTTGTGTCCACCTATATAACTTTTAGTCAAAAACACGGATAATTATACAGCATTACAGCTCGATGTCCAGATCCTCAAGCAACCGCAGTACATCATCTATCCCCCTTAGCCGTATCCCTTCTTCAAGCAGCCTTTCATCCGCTACGCTTATGCTCTCGGCAGGCAGCGTAAATTCCGCCACAGGCTGCTCGCTACCCTCCGCGAAAAGTGCGATCCCATCGTTATACTCTCGCACGATATAACACGAGGTCGCTGCAGCAAGCTTATTTGCGCTGGCTACAACGCTATTCCCGACTTTTGCGATATAAGACGCTGCGCCTCCTGCAATTGCAACCGCGATCAGTAAACCGCCCATTTTCCCATACATTGACATACAACCACTCCTTTTGTGGTAGTATGCCGCATGAATATTCAAAATATGCCTTAAAAACAAAAGCCGCCCCGAACGGGACGGCTTGGATATTTCTGAATCAGATAAATCCGTAGTTGGACTTACCGTTCTTCTTAACAGCGTACATCGCATCGTCTGCCTTACCGATAAGGTACTCAACACGAGTGTTGTAATCGTCCTTGATCAGTGCGATACCGATACTTACGCTGACTCTCAGGTGATCGCCGCTGTCGCAGGTGAAGCCCTCATCCAGTCTTGCGATGATATCCTGAGCTGTGCGGGCAGGATCATTTACCTCTGCATTTCTGATGCAAGCGATAAACTCATCACCGCCGTATCTGCCTGCAAAGCCGTACTCACCAACAATGTTGTTTACGGTCTTTGCAACGAACTTCAGTACCTGGTCACCTGTTGCGTGGCTGTACTTGTCATTGAAGTGCTTGAAGTCATCTACGTCTACGAACAGAACAGCCATTTCAGACTTTCTTGCCTCGGACAGTGTGATCTCGTTGTTGATCTGGCTCTCAACCGTTTCACGATTGTAAAGCTCTGTCAGAGCGTCGTAGCTTGCACGCGCTGTAAGCTGCTGCTCGCTCTTCTTAGCACGGTCGATATCGACCATAACGCCAACGATCTTGAGGGGATTGCCATCCTTATCGCGAAGTGTAGCAGTTCTCATAAGCAACCAGATAAAGTCACCGTAGATGTTCTTCATACGGTACTCATTGCCCTTGAACTCCTCGCCGTTGCCGAGCTTTTCAAGATCGGACTTGTAGCGCTCGGAGTCATCCGAGTGCAGCTTAGCCTTCAGCAGGAAGCTGTCAGCGAAGTGGTCGGAGGGAGCACGATAGCTGAACTTTTTATTGAAGTTATTGGAGAAGAATACCTCGTTTGTCTTGAAGTTCCACTCAAAGATGATGTTATCCGACATCTCGATGATGGTTCTGTATCTGTCCTCACTAACTACGATCTCGTCAACAAGGTTGTTGAACGCACGGGAGATCTGACCATACTCGTTGTTGGATACAGTAGTGATACGAGCCTCATGGTCGCCGCGGCGGATCTTGATAAGAGTTTCCTCAATAGTGTTGAGAGGCTTTGTTACAGCGATAGAAATCGCAATAGCTCCTGCAATAGCAAGCAGGGAGAGAATGATAACTGTTGTGATAACACCGGAAGAAGCGCTGCCTGTAATCGCAGAGGGATTATCAGCGCAGCTTGCGATAACTGCAAGGCCGTTCTCTCCGCCAACACGAGCAATAACTGCGATCCTCTGCTCCTTACCGGAAAGCGCGCCGGTAGAAGCTGCCTCGTAGTTGATAAGCTCTGTTGTGCCGTCTTCAAGAGAAGAGATACGGTTTACAAGATCAGCAGAATACTGCTCTGCAAGGTTTGTAACTACAGACTCCTTAGCAATACCGTTGAGGTTGCGGTCAACCACCATGGTCAGGTAAGAAGAAGGCGCATTTGCAGGGATCTTGCAAAGGAATGTGTCAAGCTGTACATTGTAGAAAACAACAAGATTATTAGAGCCGATCTTGTTCTTCACAAAAAGAAGCTTATTTGTGTTATTGATGTAAAGACCATTATCATTGTAAGAGCCGAGCGCCGCGAGATCCACACCGGGATCTGCAGGAAGCTTTCCGCATACGAGCTTGCCGCTGCCGTCAACGATAGCCGCCGCATTGATGGAGGGGTTCTCGGTTGCAGCCTTTACGAGCAGGTTGCCTGCAGCATTTTTATAGGAGCTGTCCGAACCGACCTTCTGGATCTCATCCATGTTCATCAGCATAGTGTTCTGCAGCTGCACGGTATCAATGTATGTATCAAGTACCTGCACCTGATTTGTGACAACATCCTGAAGCTGCTTATGCAGTATTTCTTTGCCGTTTGACGAAGCAGAAGTACTTACATACACCGCGTAGATCACCATCGGGATGATAGCGAAACACATAGCAGCGATCATTAACAACGTTTTGATCTTCATACGATATATTCCCCATTTCCATTTGCGCAAAACGCAAATTAAAGATAATAATACATAATAATAGTATTTATATCATTATAACACACAAAACCTATTCTGTAAACACATCTGACATAATTTTGAAGGGCAATTTGCAAAATTCATTAAAAATGACCAAATCGTCAAAAATCATTTTGTTAAGATTATCAGCAAAAATCTTTTTTCTCACTTAGCTATTGATTATAGCGCGATTTTGTGATACAATAATAATGTATATAATGTATTTTTATGCTTACGGAGGGAAATACATGGGATCAACAGTAGTAAAACGAAATACATACCGTCTGGTGGACAGCAATTCCTTTGAGCTGCCTGTGCCATTCAGATTTGAGGTAATGAAAAAAGATGTTATTGTCGCCGAGTACGAGATAATCGACGGCGAGAACATCGTATGTAATATTATAACCAAACACAAGGAGGACATGCTGACCACCGTGCATCGTCCGCTTATGATATCCGATATACATTTTCTGTTCTCCTGCCGAGTGTTCCAGGATTACACCCCTTATACACTCAATATGCTGGAAAGAGTAGGTCTGCAGAAATACAATGTACTGGATATCCTTTATAAGACTCATGGTGTCATCCCTTACGACAACTACTGGATAAGATTCGAGGATGAGCAGCTTACCCACGAAGAGGTCCAGGAACGTTTCAACGAGATGATGTCTGACCCCATCCCGCCTGCCGCTCCGATCGCAGCAGTTCCTACTGCTGCCGAGCCCAAGCCCAGCGTTGATGAGATACTCAGCCAGCATACCATTGACATCAGCGGCATAGTTGCACAGAATAACGCAACCACACCTGCCGATGCTGAAAATATGCTCCGTACAGCTGTTGCGTTCTCGCATCCCGAGGCAGAGGAAGAGGATATAAACAATAACAAGATGAGCGAAAACGAGATCGAAGCACTGCTTGTAAAAGCCGGAATAGCTTCTCCCGTTATGTCGGAATCTGAAATAAACGCGATGTTCGCAGTTAACGACCAGCCTGAGGAGCTTGCTCCTGCACCGTCAGCTCCCGCCGACAACGGCGGCATGATGTCTGAGGATGCTATCGCGGCTCTCCTTGCTGCTAACGCAGCTCCTGCTGAGCCTGAGCCTGCTCCCGCACCCGCTGAAACAAGCGGCGGCATGATGTCTGAGGATGCTATTGCGGCTCTCCTTGCCGCTAATGCAGCGCCTGCTGAGCCCGAGCCCGCACCCGCACCCGCTGAAACAAGCGGCGGCATGATGTCTGAGGATGCTATCGCAGCTCTCCTTGCTGCTAACGCAGCTCCTGCTGAGCCTGAGCCCGCTCCCGCACCTG
>JAZQEQ010000218.1:0-5586 GCA_045539055.1 Oscillospiraceae bacterium
TACGGCATCGGCAAAGCAGCGGTCCATAGCGTTTATGCTGTCGATAGCCCTAAGGTGCGGTGTGGAGGGGTCGGTGTCCTCGTTGCCGTCATCACCCTCAAAGGTGAGGCCGTCGTCCCACATACCGATGTGGCAGTGCGCGTCGATAAAGCCTGGGTAGAGCGAAAGTTCGTTTCCGTCAACGACCTCGTCGAGCGCGTATACATAGTCCGCCATATCGCCTATCTCGGTGAAAACACCGTTTTCAAAGCGCACATAGCCGTTTTCATAGTCCTTGTCGGACATAGTCATAATTTTTATGTTTGTGATTACCATTATATCTTACCGTTATTCTCAAAATAATTCAGAAGCTTTACTATCTCATCGCGTATTATGAAATCCTTTGTATTGCCGTTTACCATGCACATGCTGTTGCGGCGGTAGATGACATCGCGTGTGTTGTAGAGCTCCTGAAGCTGTTCTTTTGTGTTCTTTACCACCAGCGGGCGGTTGGCGTCGTTTTTGATGCGCTGGTAGCAATTCTCAAACGAGGTGTTGATGTACACCGAAAGTCCGCTCTGTTTTGCAAACTCGGCTGTGCTGTCGTTTATCAGCGCACCGCCGCCTGTTGCGATCACATAGCCGTCGGACAGCTCGCGGATGTACTTTGCTTCAAGACTTCTGAAATGCGGCTCGCCGAACTTTTCGAATATCTCGGGGATGGACATTCCCTCGCGCTCGACGATAACCTTGTCGAGGTCAACGAAAGTCTTTCCCGTAACGCGTGCGGTCATCCTGCCGATGTGGCTCTTACCGCAGCCCATGAAGCCGCAGAGGAAAACTGAACTCATACCAGTGCCTCCATATCGGAGATAAGCTTGTCTATGTCAGCCTTGTCGTAGGTCGCGTTATCCCATATCTCGTGCGCCGCAACAGCCTGAAGGACCAGCATCGCCATGCCTGTCATAGCCTTTGCGCCCTTTTCGCGTGCTGTTTTTGCAAGCAGGGTGACATTGGGATTATATACAACATCGAATACGAATTTAACGTGCTCCAGAAGCTCCGCTGTGCAGGGCATATTGTCCACCTTGGGGTACATTCCCACGGGGCAGGCATTTATCAGCAGGTCGAACTCGGGGAAGCTTCCGCCGAAGTCCTCTGCCGAAAGTGCGCCGTTATTGATATATACGACCTTTACGTCTGCATCAGGCTTCTGCGCCTTTATCTTAGCCACTGCCTGAGATACGAGAGCCTCGTCATTTTTAAGCGCTGCGATAGTGAGGCTTCCGCCGCTGAGTGCTGTTTCAATGGCGATCATTCTGCCAACACCGCCGCAGCCTATCACCAGCACGTCCGACTTAAGGCTTGCGCCGAGCATATCGATGGACTTTGTAAAGCCCATTACATCAGTGTTGTAGCCGCGCTTCTTCTTGCCGTTTGCAACGCAGTTTACCGAGCGGTATCGCTGTGCGCCCTCGGACAGCTCATCGCAGTAGTCGATGATGCCGACCTTATGGGGAATAGTGATGTTGAAGCCGTCAAGCGACGCGAGAAAGTCCGCCTTTGCGGAAAGCTCCTCGGGCGCGATATCATAAAGCTGATAATCCACTGTTTCGCCCGAAAGCTCGAAAAGTCTTGTGTGTATCTGAGGGGACAGCGAGTGTCCCAGAGGGTGTCCTATCAAACCAAATTTACGCATAGTATGCTCCTTGAACGTTTTAGTATGGTCACGACTTGCCGTGTCCAAGGCATCAGCCCTTTAAAGCCTCGAGCGCCTTTTCAAGCGTTTCGCAGTTCTCGATATTTACTGCGTTTGCGCCCTTGAAGGTCTTCTTAACAAGACCTGTAAGCACCTTGTTTGGACCGAGCTCCACATAAGCCTCAATGCCTGCGTCGTTCATCTCGTTCATCTCGTCAACGAACTTTACGGGCGAGCAGATGTGAGCTGCAAGGTAAGAGGGCATATCGGAGAAGTCTGCAAGCTTTCTGCCGTACACGTTGGAATAGAAATCGCAGGTGGGAGCCTTGAAATCAAGACCTGCACTTGTAGCCTTGAACTCCTCTGCTGCGCTGTTCATAAGCTTTGTGTGGAATGCCGCGGAAACAGCCAGCTTTACGCAGCGTGCCTTCAGCGCGGAGAGCTTCTCGATAGCTTCGTCAACAGCTGCGACCTCGCCTGCGATAACGGTCTGCTCGGGGCTGTTGTAGTTTGCGGGAGCAACAAAGCCGTTTACTTCTGCAAGCACCTTTTCGATAGTCTCGTTGTCGGAACGAAGAATAGCAGCCATAGCGCCGCCGCTCATCTCGGCAGCCTTTGCCATAGCCTCGCTTCTCAGCTTGATAGCCTTGTAGCTGTCCTCAAGGGAGAGCATTCCGCTTGCGTACATTGCTGCATACTCGCCGAGGGAGTGACCTGCAACGGCGCAGTTCTCGATACCGTTCTCTCTTGCGGCTGTCAGCGCGATAAGGGAAGCCGTAAAGATAGCGGGCTGGGAGAGTCTTGTCTGAGAAAGCTCCTCGGGGGAAGCCTCGTTTATCTTCTTCATAAGGTCAAAGCCCATGATGTCCGAGCCGCACTCCAGTATCTGCTTTGTCGCAGAATACTTTTCTGCAAGCTCCGCACCCATGCCGGGGTACTGGCTGCCCTGACCCGAGAATAAAAATACAGTTTTCATGAATATATACCTCCAGAAATTAAAATAATTAACGATAGCCGTGTAACCCACAAAAATCGACTTTTTGTCGATTTAGTAAATAAAATCGCCCCAAAACGGTTGACAAAAAGCTAATAATAGGGTAAAATATAAAATGGTATGTTTTGCGAGGGATCGCTATACCCTCTTAATAATAAATTGACCATTTCTGCAGGAAACTTTGCCCTGCAAGAATATATTATACATTATTATGTAAATAAAATCAAGGAGTTTTTTCGATGAGCGGAATCAAGATTATCGGAACAGGCAGTTATATACCTGAATTTGTAGCAAGCAATGACAGATTTTCTGAGATACTGGATACCTCGGACGAGTGGATCACTCCCCGCACAGGCATAAAGGAGCGCCGCATCTCCACTGACAAGCCCAACTACTATATGGGCGCACAGGCGGCGAAGGCTGCACTGGCTGACGCAGGCGTTGACGCAAAGGAAATAGATCTCATACTGCTTTCGACCTGCTCGCCCGACTTTTTCTATCCGTCCGCATCCTGCCTTGTACAGCACGAGATCGGAGCTGACAATGCGGCGTGCATCGACGTGAACAGTGCCTGCACAGGCTTTATCACGGCGCTTGATATCGCGCATAAGTACCTTGCGGCAGACCCTGCCATGAAGATACTCATCGTTGCGACAGAAAGACTCTCGCCGCAGCTTGACTATACAGACCGCTCCATGTGCATACTTTTCGGCGACGGCGCAGGTGCTGCGGTCGTTACAGGCTCGGACAAGATGTGCTATACAACACTTGGCGCGGCAGGCGATGACTTCAAGGCGCTGTACTGCAAGGTGAACTATCAGCCCAACTGTCCGTGGCACGGCGATATCGACGCGTTTTACGGAAACCGCTTCGACACTGAGAGCAAGAATATATATCTCCAGTCTGACGGACACGCAGTGTACAAGTTTGCCGTAAACGCAATGAACAACGCAGTGCGTACTGTCCTCGACAAGGCAGGCTGCACAGTTGACGATATCGACCTTGTTATTCCTCATCAGGCTAATCTGCGCATCATCGACAAGGCGACCGAGATGCTCGGCATCTCGCCTGACAAGGTATTCAAGAACATCCACAAATTCGGCAATGTTTCAAGTGCCTGCATCCCGCTTGCTCTTGACGAGCTCAAAAAGAACGGAACACTGCACAGCGGCATGAGGGTCTGCTTTGTAGGCTTCGGCGCAGGACTTACCTACGGCGCGATAATAATGGACACTTAATGACATAAAGAAAGGAACAGAAAAAATGGCTAAAACAGCGATCATCACAGGCTCCAGCCGCGGTATTGGCGCAGCTATTGCAAAGCGTCTTGCAAAGGACGGCTGCAACATCGTTATAAACGACGTTTCTCAGGAGGTGCTCGATACAGCGGGCGCAGAGGTGGCAGAGGCTTGCCGCGCTTTCGGCGTAAAGGCAGAGTGCTATGCTGCGGACGTTTCCGACTACGCACAGTGCGAGGCTATGGTAAAGTGGGCTAAGGAAGAATTCGGCTCCATCGACATCCTCGTAAACAATGCAGGCATCACACGCGATGGTCTGATGGTGCGCATGGACGAGGAGATCTATGACATGGTCATCAGGATCAACCAGAAGTCCGTATTCAACATGACAAAGCTCTGCGGTGCTGTTATGATGCGTCAGAAGAGCGGCAGGATCGTAAACCTTGCTTCCGTTGCAGGTCTTTACGGCAACCCCGGTCAGATCAACTATTCCGCATCCAAGGGCGCTGTTATCGCCATGACAAAGACCACAGCCAAGGAGCTTGGCAGCCGCGGCATCACCTGCAATGCGGTCGCTCCCGGCTTTATTCAGACTCCCATGACAGACAAGCTTACAGACGAGCAGAAGGCAGCTATGCTGCAGATGATCGCTATGAAGCGCTACGGTCAGCCCGAGGAGGTCGCTGGCGTAGTATCGTTCCTTTGCAGCGATGACGCTTCCTATGTAACGGGACAGGTAGTAGAGATCAGCGGCGGCCTCAGCATGTAAGAATGGCGATAACCCGCCATCTGCTGCGTTATCGACACGCTCGACGTACACAAAGTACGCCTTCGGTGTCGATGCCTTGCATCTGACGGCTTCTCTCCATTCTTAGTCAGAGAAGCGTAGGGGCACGACGTGTCCGTAATCAAGTAACCAATTTCATTCTATATATCGGAGGTTTTTCATTTAATGGAAAGACGAGTAGTTATCACAGGCCTTGGCGCTGTTACCCCTTGCGGAAACACCGTTGATGAGCTCTGGAACAACCTTATTGCAGGTAACCACGGCTTTGAGCTTCAGCCCTGGTTCGGCGAGCAGGACCCCGACACCCTTGGTGTTGTCGCAAAGGTAAAGAACTTTGACGCGTCCGAGTATTTCGACAAGAAGGAGCTTCGCAGAAACGATGTTATCGTTCAGTACGCAGTTTATGCGGCTCTTAACGCACTGAAGGACGCAGGAACAGATTTCAAGGATCTCGATCCCTTCCGCGTTGGTACTATCATCGGCAGCGGCATCGGCGGCATCGAAACGACCGAGGACGAGATACTTACTTACCACAACAAGGGCAACAAGAAGGTATCTGTTTTCACCATCACAAAGATGATCGCAAATATGCCCGCAGGCATCGTTGCTATCCGCACAGGCTTCAAGGGCAGCAATTTCTGTGTTACCACAGCCTGCGCTTCGGGTACACAGGCGATCGGCGAGGCTTTCCGTTCTATCAAGCACGGCTATCTTGACGCTGCTATCGCAGGCGGCACAGAGCACAGCGACATCGGCTTCTGCTACGCTGCGTTCAACAATATGCACGCTATCACACGCTCTCAGGATGTTGACAGAGCTTCCACTCCGTTTGACGGCGAGAGAAGCGGTTTCGTTCTCGGTGACGGCTGCGGCATCCTCGTGCTTGAGG
>JAZQEQ010000219.1:0-11589 GCA_045539055.1 Oscillospiraceae bacterium
CAGGCTGCAACAGGTATCCTGTTCACGCTTCAGGCTATAATACAGGCGGTTTCCTTTATGCTTGGACAAGGCTCGGGAACGCTTGTGTCAAAAGCACTTGCCGACAAGAACACAAAGGAAGCATCCGAATATGTTTCCACCGCATTCTTTACAGGTGCTGCGGCGGGCGCTGCTCTTATGATCGTGGGACTTGTGCTGCTTGACCCGATGCTTTATATGCTAGGCAGCACCGATACGATACTCCCCTTTGCACGCGACTACGGTATGTGGGTGCTTATCGCAAGCCCGTTTATGGTGTGCTCGTTCGTTCTTAACAACAACCTGCGCTATGAGGGTAAGGCTTTCTATGCGATGATAGGTCTTGTCACAGGCGGTATTCTGAATATATTCGGTGACTGGCTGCTGATAAATATCCTACGAATGGGCGTTTTCGGAGCGGGACCATCCACTGCGGTATCTCAGATCATAAGCTTTTTTATTCTGCTTATCGCACACGGTAAGATGGCTCAGGGAAAGATACGTCCGTGGAACATCAGCAAAAAAGCGCGCGTATATCTGACCATCGCAAGAGTCGGCTTCCCTGCGCTGATACGACAGGGTCTTGCCTCGATCTCAAATGGTCTGCTGAACAACCTTACAAAGCCCTTCGGTGACGCTGCGATCGCCGCTATGAGCGTTGTCAGCCGCTACTCAATGCTGGTAATGTGCGTGGGACTTGGCGTGGGTCAGGGCTTTCAGCCCGTGGCTTCGTTCAATTATCAGGCAAAGAAGTACAGCCGCGTAAAGAAAGGTCTTCTGTTCACGATGGGCGTGGGATTTGTGCTGGTGGCTGTGATGGCACTGCCAGGCATCATCTTCCCCGAATTTATCGTGAGCCTGTTCCAGAAAAGCGAGGAGGTCCAGCTTATCGGCGGCTTTGCACTGAGATGTGCAAGCTTTGCGGTGCTTGCATTGCCGCTGTCCATCCCCGTGAATATGCTTTACCAGAGCATAAGAAAAGCAGGGATATCCTCTTTCCTGTCGCTGCTGCGTTCAGGTCTGATGTTTATCCCTGTGCTCATCGTCACCACTAACCTTTGGGGACTTACGGGTATTCAGATATCCCAGCCGGTGGCTGATGTCCTGACAGGGCTTGTGAGTGTTCCGTTTATACTGCATTTCCTTTACAGGACTCCCGATGAGGAAACTGACCAAGGAACATAATGTCCTGCTTTTCTGACACGGGATAAGCTGTCAGCTCCTTGCCGTCAAGCTGCTCATCCTTCAGGCTGACAGCGCAGATACGGCTGTTTACATAGGTCTTGTAATAATACACGCCCTCGCTCATGCAACAGGAATATGCCGTAAGCTCCTCCCTGCCGTCCGCCGTAAGCACACTGCCGCGCGGCATTGCGACATTGTCAAGGACATGAAAAAGCTGCGAGATGCGGCTGTTTTCATCCTCGCCGCATACTGAAGCATATTTCAGGAACGCTGCTCTCACATAGCGCGAGGTCGGCGAGAAGTCGCCGGGAAGTCCTATCGCGCCGAAGCCTCTGCCAAAGGGCGAAAGCTCGTATTTCCCGAGATAACGGCTTTTCGGGTATTCGGCGGAAAGCGAAGTGTACTGACGAAGATTATGAAGATGGAAATCAAACGGCGGCGAATTCGTCAGCACTCCGACAGGATCATTATGAAGCCTCATACCATCAGCGGTGCATTCGACAACGAGTGCACCGTTTTTATCTGCAATATGCCAGTGAAGCGGTGTGTTGGGAGTTTCAGAGTCAAAAGGCTCGTCGACGATCACTGTGCGGCTGAGAAGTGCTACTGCCTGAGATATATCGCAGCAGCTTCCAAGCACCCACGGTATCAGCTCAAACGGCGTCACCCCGAGCTTGTCGGAGTTGTGTCCGCGAAGATATACGTTGTCGGGAAAGCTCAGACCAGCCATGCACAGACCATGCTCATTCATAGCGTCGCAATACAGCGGATAGCCCTGCTTTAACACAGCACTGCCGATAAATGCGTGGTGCTCTGACATTTCGCCGCCTCTGCGAAGTCTGAAAGGATAGCGCCGCGGAGTTATGACCGTCTGTACAGGCAGCATGAACTCGATATCCATATTCCTGCCAAAACAGAAGCCGCCGTTGTCCATCGAAATACTTGTACACATATCGTTTCTCCTTTGAAATTGATGACATTATTGTTTCCGTCCTTATAAGCATGATACACCTTTACGAATTTTGTTTCAAAAAATCAAAATTGTCCCTTTTTGATATTGATTTATCCCGAAAATCTGTTATAATAATAAGTACAGACGATACAGCATTTTTTCAGCTTGTCAAGCCGTGAGGCTTTATCCATATATTACGTGACAGAAAGAGGTTTATTATGACAAATGTATTACTTATCGGCGAGCCTATGGAGCTGCTCACCGCAAAGCAGGTCGGCAACCTGTGCGACGTTACAGAATTTGAGGCTTCCGTTGCAGGCGCAGAGCTTAATGTGGCAGTGGGCATCACAAGGCTCGGACTTAACGCGCGCTACATGACGCGCCTCGGAAACGACCCCAGAGCGCAGCGCATCCTCAGCTTTATGAAGGAAAACGGTATCTCGGACGAGCTTATCATAACCGACCCCGACCATCAGACAGGCTGTATGATGAAGAGCAAGGCACCCCTCGGCGAGCAGGAGATATACTACTACCGCCAGAAGACTGCCGCTTCGCTCATCTGCGAAAACGATATCGACGCGCTGGATCTTTCGGATATCCGCGCTATCCATATCACAGGTATCTTCCCTGTTATCTCGGATACTGCCGCAAAGGCTGCGCGCAAACT
Source organism: Oscillospiraceae bacterium (assembly GCA_045539055.1). Classification (GTDB taxonomy): domain Bacteria; phylum Bacillota; class Clostridia; order Oscillospirales; family Ruminococcaceae; genus CAG-115. The sequence continues at coordinate 2,823 of JAZQEQ010000219.1, forward strand.
TATCGAGCGTGCTAAAGAGGAGCAGATAACTGTCGTGTTCGACCCCAATCACCGCGGTATACTCTGGACGAAGGACAAGGCGGCACTCGACCTGCTCAATGAGATCGCGGCGAAGGCTGATGTATTCCTGCCGAACCTCAACGAAGCAGAAACTCTCTGCGGTCTTACCGACCCCAACGAGATAGCTGACCACTACCTTGCGCTCGGCACGAAAAAGGTAGTCATCACCATGGGCAAGAAAGGCGCTTTCTACAAGAGCGCAGTTGAGAGCGGCATAGTTCCGACATTCATGGCTGACGAGATCGTAAACACACTCGGCGCAGGCGACGGCTTTGCGGCGGGTCTTCTGAGCGGCATCTGCGACGAGATCCCCCTCGGTGAGGCTGTCATCCGCGCAAACGCAGTCGGCAGTATGCAGCTCAGCACCGACAGCGACCGTGCGGGTCTTCCCACTATGGCGCAGCTGCGCGAGTATATGCTGGACCACCGCTTTGTAGTTGAAAGCTGCAACGAATTTTAATTCTACGGAGTAAACATGACCCTTTACGCGACAGATCTTGACGGAACGCTTCTCCGCCCCGATAAGACAATATCGGACGAGAGCGTTGCCATACTCAACCGAATGATAGAAAAAGGCGTGCTGTTCACCTATGCAACAGCACGTTCCTTTTCGAGCGCCTCGCCGCTTGTGAAAAAGCTTGATCTTTCCTGCCCCGCTGTGACATTCAACGGGGTTTTTGTCATTGACCCCAGAACAGGCGAGCATATCATCGAGAATGTTTTTTCGGCAAAGAGCCTTGATATCGCGAAGGAATATATCGTTTCAAACGGCATTGCGCCGCTTGTTTACAGCTATATCGACGGCAGAGAGCGCGTTTCGTTCCTGAAGGACCGTCACGACGATGTGCGCGGCTATGTCGACAGCAGAAAGGGCGACAAAAGACTTCGCCCCGTAAATGACTATGCCGAGCTTTTTGAGGGAAAGATGTTCTACATAACATTGCTCAACCCGAAAGAGGATCCGCTGGAGCTTTCCGAGGTATTCAGCCGCGAAAACGGGTTCACCTCAAACAGTATGCACGACACCTACGACCCCGAGGTGATATGGTTCGAGATATTCAGCAAGAACGCTTCAAAGGCAAGCGCGATACTGCAGGTGCTGGAGCTTAAACGCGCCGATAAGCTCGTGTGCTTCGGCGATAACATCAACGATATCTCCATGATACGCGCAGCTGACACGGGCGTTGCGGTGGCTAATGCCTGCGAGGAGCTTAAAGCTGAGGCTGATATAGTTATCGGCGAGAGCAAGGACGGCGCGGTGGCTGAATTTATAAGGCAGCGCGAAGAGCCGTCGCAGGAGATAGACCGCTTCTCTCACGCGCTGAGCACTGCAATGACAAGGGTACGCGGTATGCATGGCTCTGTCGGAACGCAGAACGAAAAGCTGATCCATGCTACGCTGAAAAGCTATTATGCGCCGTACTCGGACGAGCAGGAGATAAAGATAGGCAATTATTTCGCGGATGCTGTCAGCGAGGACGGCATCTTTGAGATACAGACACGCTCGCTGCACAGGCTGCGCGAGAAGCTGAAGCACTTCACCGTAGCGGCACGAGTGACGATAGTCCACCCTGTCGAATATGAGCAGCGCACCGTCTATGTGAGCGCCGATACAGGCGAGGTAGTAAAGGAAACACCGTTCAGAAAAGCCGAGCCAAAGGCTAAGATATTCCGCGAGCTGTATTCGATACGCGACTTTTTACAGAACGAGCGCGTCAGGATAATACTCGCAAAGCTGAAGATAGAAAAGCGGATATATTTCCGCGGAAATACTCTCCCCGACCTCAGGAACAGGCGCGTTAAACAGAGCGTGACCATCGAAAAGATACCGCTGAAGCTGCTGGAGGAGATCGTGCTCGATAGCAGAACGGACTATGAGCGATATCTCCCGAAGGAGCTTCCCGAAAGCTTCACAAAAAAGGACTTTCAGAAGATCACAAAGGAGGGTCCCATGTCGCTGAGGCTTGAGGTGCTGCGCGCAGCAGGGGTTATCGAGCAGACAGGCAAACAGGGAAAAAGCTTTATTTATTCTCTCGCAGATAAGGAGAAACCATGACAGAATTCATCATCGCAAAGGCATGTGCAGACGCTTCGGCGCGGCTGTATGAAAAGCTGCTTGCCGAAGTGAGAAACGGCGGCAGCGTGACCGTTATCGTACCCGATCAATATGCGTTTGAGACCGAAAAAAAGCTCTACCGCGCCTGTGCGGCAGAGGGCAGTGCCATGCTCTTTTCGCGCATCTCGGTCAGAACGTTTGAGAAGCTCTCGGACGAAGTGATAGCAAGATACGCAGGCGGCAAAAAACCTGCCGATGATATAACCAAGAATATACTCATGTACCGCGCTGTCAGCGAGATCCACGACAGCCTTGCCGCTTTCGAAAAGATCGCGCTCAAGCCCGGCTTTGCACCTAAGATGACCGCAACGGTTGCCATGCTGAAGGGCTCGGGTATTTCTGCCGATGCTTTCTGCAAGACCATTGACTCAGTCAAGGAGGATTTCCGCGACAGCTCTCCCCTGCTTTTTTCAAAGCTGTCCGACATCAGTCGCATCTACTCCGCATACGACGCACTGCTGACGGAGTCATGGTCCGACAGGCTTGACAGCACCTCGGCAGCAGCAAGGCTTGCTGCTGAAAACGGCGCATTCAGGGGCGAGAGCATCTACTGCGACGGCTTCAGCGACTTTTCAAAGAGCCAGATGCAGTTTCTGTTCAGCATGACCGATCTCGCTGAGAACATGACGTTTTCGTTCGTTTCGGACAACTCTGACGGCTGCCGCGATATCTTCACTACTGTCAACAACTGTATAAACGCGCTTGCCGAACATTCACGCAATGCCGACAAGGTAGTAAAAGGGCTTGATAAGCTCATCTGCGACAACGAGCGCTTCTCCTGTCCTGCAATAACGGCTGTATCTGAGGGCGTGTTCGGAGAGCTGCGCGCAGACTGCGACAGCGAGGGCGTACGCGTTGTAAGAGCGGATGATGTTTACGCAGAGGCGGACTTCATCGCAGCCGAGATACGCAGACTTGTGACCGAGGAGGGGCTGCGTTACAACGAGATAGCTGTACTGTCTGCCGACCCCGCAGAGTACAAGACCCCGATAGAGAGCGCGTTTGACAAGTATGAGATACCGCTGTTCTGCGATACTCCCGAGAGCATACTGCATATGCCGCTGGTAAACCTTGTGCTGTCGCTTGTCGGAACGCTCAAAAGCTTTACGGTCGAGAGCGTGCTGAGCTACATCAAATCGGGCTTTATCCAGAAAAGCGACGGAAAGCCGCTTACCATGCGTGACATAAACGACTTTGAGGACTACATCTACGAATGGGACCTGAAAAGCGAGAATCTCAAAGAGCCTTTCCCTGCGATCAACGGAAAGACTCCGCGCGCCGAAAAGATAAGAGCCGATATCGTGCCGCCGATACTTGCGCTTAAGGAGCGCGTCAGTGGCTGCACGGGCGATGAGATAACAAAGGCTGTCTGCGATTTTCTTTTTGACGAGGTCGGAATACAGCGCGCTGTTGCGGCTCACTGTAAAACATCAGGCAGCGAGCTTCTGACAGACTCGGACAAGCAGCTCATATCCTCATATCAGACGCTGTGGAACACCATGCTTGAGATATTCGAGGCACTGTATCAGGGGCTTTCGGGCTTTAAGATAAGCCTTGCCGACTATCACAGCCTGCTCCGAGATATCTGCACCTCGGCAACGCTTGCAAAGCCGCCACAGGTGCTTGACTGCGTTCTCGCAGGCGATATCTCAAGGACACGCACCAGCGACGTAAGGGTCGTATTCATCACAGGCGCGAACTACGAACGCTTCCCTGCCGATGACGTCGCAAGCGGCATTTTCTCCGAATACGAAACAGAGCTTCTCGGCGAGAGCATCATGAAGATCGGCATGGACCGCAAGGAGCGCCACTGCTATAACCGTTACCTTGCCTACCGTGCGCTTTCTGTGCCGACGGAAAAGCTTTATATTACCTATCCGATGCTGGACTCCTCGTGCCAGAAAAAATCACCTTCCGATGTGATCGCGCTCATACGCGATATATTCGGAAAGCCTGTGACTGAAAACGCAGACGCATTTGGTGACGAGTTCTACTGCCGCAGCCTTCGTGCAGCGCAACAGAGGTTTGCATCCGTCTGTGCCGAGGACAGCGAGCGCCGCGCAACGCTTAAAAGCGCGCTCGAAATGGCAGGAAGCGGCGAGTTTACGGAGAAGCTTGAAACGCTGACAAGAAAGCGCTACTCCGCACATCTGCACAAGCTTACTCCCGAAACGGCAGAGGCGCTTTTCCGAAACAGGACATTCTCCGCAACAAAGCTCGAAAACCTCAATCAATGCCGCTTCAGATATTTCTGCGCTAACGGACTTCGTATACGAGAAAAGGCACGCAGAAACCTTAGCAGCATGGAGATAGGAAATGCCGTGCACTATGTGCTCCAGAAGATGCTTGAAAAATACTGCAGCAATATGGAAAGCTTTATAAAGCTTTCAAGAAAGCAGCTTTCAAAAGAGGTGCGCACATTTCTTGACGAATACAAGAAAAACAGCCTTGGCGGTGACTATGCGAAGACGCTGCGCTTCGGTTACCTGTATAAAAACCTTACCACAGGCGCGGTGGATATACTCATCCTGCTTCAGGCGGAGTTTGCGGCGCGCGACTATCGCCCGAAGTTCTTTGAGCTTCAGATAGGCGGCGACAAGAAGACCGCGACCTCACCTGATATCTCCGACGGAGCAGCCCTTGATATCGGCGAGGTACCTGACGCTGCTCTCACAGACAGCAGCGATACGACCTTTACAGAGATGCCAGAGGTCGAGTTTGACAGCGGTAATCTCCCCGGCAGCAGCCGCAGGGAGATCAACACCCCTGCACTGAACGTTAAAGTGCGCGATAACATAACCGTAAATATCACAGGCATCATCGACCGTGCGGACATCTTCACCGATGAAAAGGGCAACGAATACATCCGCGTAGTGGACTACAAGACAGGCTCGCGCGAGTTCAGCATGGTGAACGTATACTACGGCATAAATACGCAGATGCTGCTGTATCTCATCGCGGTGTGCGACGCGAACAAGGAGCTTAAAGCAGGCGGTGTGAGCTATCTTCCGTCAAAGGTGACCGAGCCTGCCAGCAAGAAGAGCGCGGCTTTCGCGCTGCTCTCACAGGACCATGTCCAGAGCGGTATGTATGTAAGCTCTGCCGCTACCGAAAAGGAGATGCTCAAATACGCGAAGACAATATCCGCAAGGTCGGGCGTAAAGCACGAAAAATTCATGCCGAGCGCGGAAAACACTCTGACCGAGGCGGCATTTGAAAGACTCGCCGCAGACTGCAAAAAGCAGACCGCCGAGGTGCTGTGCAGGCTGTATGACGGCGATGTTGACGCAGTTCCGACAGTTTACAAGGAAAAGAATTTTGAGAAAAAGGCGTGCGGATACTGCCGCTTTGCCGGAATATGCGGTCACAGCGAGCAGCACGAGCTTCACGCGGTACCGCTTGACGATAACAACGGAGAGGAGGGCGAATGATGAACTGGACCAAGGAACAGGAGGCTGCAATAAGCTTCCCCCTGAAGGACGGCAAAAAGCTTCCGCCCGACCTGCGTTCGGCGACCGTCACGGCTGCGGCGGGAAGCGGTAAGACCGCGCTGCTGGTAGAGCGCGTCATCCGCATACTCTGCGATACAGAAAACCCTGTGCCTGCGGATAAAATAGCGATAATGACGTTTACAAGAAATGCCGCAGAGGAGTTCCGCCGCCGTATGACCGACGCTGTTGCCGCTGCCGCAAAAAAAGACCCGCAGAACAGCTATCTTGCGGAGCAGCTGGTGCGCTTCCGCAGTGCGCCGATAAGCACGATAAACTCCTTCTGCCTTTCGATACTCCGCGAAAACGCGGAGGCTTTCGGGCTGCCCGTCAGCTTCTCGATAATGGACGAGGCGCGTGCTGCCCTGCTCAAGGCAAACGCTATCGACGCGACTATGGAATACTTCTACTCGGACGAGTTCAACGCAAAGAGCCGCGACCTTCTGTTCAAGACCTTTTCCTTCCGCGACGACGGCAAGCTTATGGAGGCGATAGGCTCGACCTATGAGAGGATATCCTCGCTCGCCGAGCCCGAAATGTGGCTGAAGCATGTGAACTATGTATATTCCACTCAGAAAGCGGCGGAAAAGCATTTCCTGCCGTATTACATGAGTGTTATAAAAAGGCTTCTCAGCGGCTGCAAGAACTGCTTTGAGAGCTATTCCGATATCATAAATTATCTGCCTGACGATCACCCCGAAAAAGGCAAGCTCTCGAAAATGCTGCTTGATGACGAGGAAAAGCTTATTGAGGCTGAATTCAGGATAAAGAGATTCAGATACAACGCAACTCTTGCAACAGTTTACAAATATCTTTCTCAGCTCGGACTGAACGGAAAGGACAAGCTGCGCTTTGCTGCGCTCTCCTGCAAGGACGAGCTTCTGAAAGCGCAGATAGAGCCGTCACGAAATAAGTTCAAGGCAATGTACAAAGAGATCACATCGTGTATTCCAGAGCCGAAGCAGATGAGATCTGAGCTCCCCGAGCAGCGCATCAATATCAGAGCATTTATCGCGCTTATCAACAGGTACAGTGAAGAATATACAAAGCAGAAGCGTGAGGCAGGCTATGTCGATTTTTCCGACTGCGAGAGGCTGCTGCTGGATAAGCTTAAGGTTGACAAGGAATTCTGCAGACAGCTGTCCGAGCGATTCCGATGCATTATCGTTGACGAGTTTCAGGATACGAACGATATCCAGTACGAGATATTCAGGCTTATCTCCTGCCATGAAAACAACCTGTTCTTCGTGGGAGATATAAAACAATCCATATACGCTTTCCGAGGCGGCAATCCCAGAATAATGCTCTCGCTGTGTGACCCTCTGGTCGACCAGAAGCTTACTCCCCTGCCAAAGGGCGTGCTCCAGAATATCAGGATAAGAAACAGCGTATTTCCGCCCGAAATGCCGACCGCAAGAAAGATCAAAAACGGCTGCAAGGTGTTTACACTGGGTACAAAGCACACTCCCCTGCCGCTCAACAAGAACTTCCGCAGCCGTCAGCAGGTGGTCGATACCGTAAACGCGATGTTTACTGGATTGATGACGCAGCAGTACGGCGATGTTGACTACAACGAGCAGACAAAGCTCGTCTGCGGTGCGGAATATCCCGAAGCCGAGGCGGACTATACCTCGGAGCTGCATCTGCTTGACTATGCCGAGGCGGACGACAAGGTGGACGCAGAGGCAAAGTACACCGCAGCACTCATAAACAGGATGATCAGGGAAAAATTCCCCGTAAAGCAGGACGAACTGACACGTCCCTGCGAACCCGGCGATTTCTGCATTCTTCTGCGTTCCTCTCCTCACAGGGTCGTATTCGAGGAGGCTATCAAGGAGTACGGAATAAACGTGCAGAAAAGCGAAAGCAGCAACTACCTCGGCAGCGAGGAGATAACGCTGATACTGAACTACCTTAAGGTCATCGATAATCCGCTGCGTGACGAGGAGCTGCTTCAGGTGCTTATGTCGCCTGTGTACATGATGAGCGCAGAGGAGCTTGCCGAGGCAAGGCTCGGTGTACTGTGGATCGACCGCAGCAAGGCGGACGGTGCCGACCTCACTCCCCTTTATGAGCACTACAAGAATTCCACGCTTTTCGCCTGCATAAGTGCCTGCGCGAGAGCATCCGACAGCACCGCTTTCGGCGCGTTTACGGACGAGCTTTCCGAGGGCGAGCTTGCCGCTCTGCGCGGACTTCGCACCGAGGGACACCCGAAATGCGTGAAATTCATAAAGAACCTCACAGCTTTCCGCTCCTTTATGGCAAACAACTCTATCGAGCGCCTTATTCGCAAGATATACGACGATACTGATTTCTTCTCCGTTATCTCGACCTATGAGCGCGGAGAGCAGCGTCTTGCTAATATCAGGCTGCTGCTGAAATATGCGGCTGACTTTGAAAACAACGGCGGCGGTACGCTGGGAGATTTTCTGCGATATACCGACAGCGTGCGCGAGAAAAACGAGAACTTTGCCGAGGCAAGCCTTGCCGACAGCAGCGAAAACGCTGTCAGAATAATGACGTTCCACGCTTCAAAGGGTCTTGAGATGCCGATAGTTATCCTTGCGGAGCTTGGAAAGAAATCAAACAAGATGGATATGAACGGCGCGATGGTATTCAACCGCAGCGCAGGCATCGGACTTCGCTATGTCGATATTGAGCAGCGTTTCCGCTACAAGCCGTTCGGATATACAGCAATTACTCTTGCCGAAGAAGCAAAGCAAAAGAGCGAGGAGCTTCGCCTTTTGTACGTTGCTATGACAAGAGCGCGCGAAAAGCTTATCATGATAGGTAAGTTCAGGCACAAGGACATAGATCCCCTGCGCACAAAGAGCTTTACTCCCGATTTTGCCATGGCTGAGGACAGCATGATAAGCTGGATAGTGGCTTCAATGCTGAGGTACTCGGGCGGCGCGATAATCACAGAGCAGCCTGTCTTATTCGGCGAGGGTGTGCTGAAAGCGCGCATCACAAGCAAGCTTCCCACAGAGCACAGCGTGCTTTCTGCCGAGCCGCAGCCGCTTGTTAGCTTGCCCGACGAAAGCGCAGCTGAAAGGATAGCAGCATCTATAAACGCAGAGTATCGGTATGAGGCTGACAT
>JAZQEQ010000220.1:0-4221 GCA_045539055.1 Oscillospiraceae bacterium
CTATACACAGGAGCAGCGAAACGACAAATCTCACAACGAGCTTTTTATCCGATCTGATAAGTTCCTTGATCAAATCCGCTCCTCCTATTTATTTTTTATCCTTGCCGACCATATTTCCGAGCACGGTCTTGAAGCTCTCGCCGAAGGACGGATTTCCGTTTTCATCCTTGCATAAAAGCTCCTCCTCGGACTGCTCAAGATCGCATATCTTCTCGGTGTGATTTGAGGTCACGCCGAGCACCATGCACTTTCCGCAGATGCTTACAAGCAGCAGCATCTTGTCCGGACCGAGGTTTATGCGTTCGAGCACCTTCATGTGGCGGCTATCGGATACCATGACGCGCTTGTTCAGCTTCTTCATCAGCCAGAACATCAGAAAGACCAGCGCCAGTACACCGACCAGTGCCATTATCATCTGAAAATACTCCACAACGCAACCTCCTTTCGCGGAAAATAGCGGCATTACGGCGGATAAATTTACCTGCCGCGAAAAACCAAAAGGCGGGATAACACGTCCCCGCCTTGGATGTATTTACGGAATTAGCCGAGGACCTTCTTTACAGTCTGTAAAATTCTATCGGGCTTGAAGGGCTTTACGATGAAGTCGAGCGCGCCAAGCTTGATAGCTTCTACTACCATTGCTTCCTGACCCATTGCGGAACACATAACTACCTTTGCCATGGGATCGCTGCCCTTGATGTCCTTAAGAGCCTCGATACCTGTCTTGTTAGGCATTGTGATATCCATGATTACCAGATCAGGCTTTTCGGAGCCGTAGACCTCACAAGCGATCGCGCCGTCGGCTGCCTCGAGTATATTTGTGTAACCATTCTTTGTAAGAGTATCCTTGATAAGCATTCTCATGAAAGCTGCGTCGTCAACTAATAATATCTTCTTGTCCATTACTGTATCTCCTTGAATGTAATAATTTAATTAAATTTTATTCTTTTCCAAGACTGTCCATGAACTTAGATTTCACGATCTCGGTAATTCTTACTGCAAAGTTATCATCGATAACAACAACGTCGCCGCGTGCAATAAGGTTGCCATTTACTACGACATCGACCGGAGCACCAGCCTGACGCTCAAGCTCGATGATAGTACCCTGTGTGAAATCCAAAATATCCTTGACCTTGCGCTTTGCTGTGCCGATCTCAACGGATATCTCCAGCGGAACGCCCATCAGAAGCTTCAGGTTATCCTGCTGATCGCCCTGAAGTCCGAAATCGACATTGTCGAACTGGTGGAGCTGTGCATTCTGGATGTTAACAGGCGGTACGGGAGGCGGATACGCACCGTAAGCCGCATACTGCGGTGGGTAGCCATAACCCTGTGCGGGATAAGGCTGCTGTGGAGCAGCGTACATTGGCTGCTGTGCAGGAGCCATAGGAGCGGCGGCTGCCATGGGCTGCTGAGCCATGGGAGCAGGTGCGGGAGCTGCAGCAGGTGCAGCAGGCGCGGGAGCGGGAGCAGGCTCCGGCTCGGGCTCGGGCTCTGACACGAAGCTGTCCATCATCTTGCCGGAAAGCGTCTTAGCAAGCTCTACCGACATGATAGACATGAACTCACTGTTCATTACACCGTCAACGTTCAGCGTGAAGTTTACGGTAACTACTGTTTCCTCGGGGCTGAGCTCCGAAAGCTCACAGAAGTTTGTCTGTTCGATTATGTAAGGTGTGGGAGTCGAAATATCAACAGATGTTCCGAGCAGGTCGGAAAGTGCTGTTGCGGAAGCGCCCATCATCTGGTTCATTACCTCGGAAACGGCGCTTATATTGAGCTCGTCGAACTCGAAGTCGGGAGAGATCGTAAGCGGATTACCCATTAGCTGATTGAGTATCAGCTGAACGTCATCCTGCTTCAGCACCATCATGTTTACACCGTTGATACCTGCAACGTAAACTATCTTTACACAGATAGCAGGCTCAAGCTTTGTGTAATTCAGATCTGCCACCTTGGTAACACTGACCTCGGGAGTTGTGATCCAGACCTTAGCGTTCAGGAGCTCCGATACTGCAGTAGCCGCAGCGCCCATACTGATATTTAGTATCTCACCGACTGCGTCTATTTCATAGGAGCTGAACTCAACGTTTGTATCCAATTCGTTAGCCATCAGTTATCATACCTCAATTCTGAATAAAATTATCTATCATAATAGCTTTTTTGTTATTATAGGTACCCATCTTACCATCGCACCAGGGCTTTCCGCCGACCCTGACAACAACATTCGTATTGATGTTCTTGCCGAGAGGGATAACGTCGTTGACCTGAAGCGTAAGCACCTCATACAGGTCGAGATTTATCTCACCCAGTACAGCCGTGATATCAAGGTCTGTGGTGCTGATGCCGTTCATGATGCTCTCGCGGCGTTCTGCTTCACGGTTTGCATCTGTACGGCGCTTGGAAGATGTATATCTTGGGATAAACTTACCCATAATCTCATCAAGATTGATAGCAGGGATACAAACGGAAATGATCGATTTTACACCGTTTATCTCTACTTCCAGCGCTACGATGATTACTGTATCCTCATGACCGATGGTCTGTACGACTCTGGAGTTTGTTTCGATGCCGATGAGCTTGGGGTTAAGCTCGATATGCATCGACCACGGCTCCTGCAGCAGACCTGCGATAGACGCCATAACATCGTTCATTATGGTTATCTCTATCTCTGTGAAGTCACGGTTTACGTCACGATATTCGCCCTTACCGCCAAGCAGACGGTCGATCATCGTGTAGGTGATAGCGTTCGATATCTGCACGATAACGTTAGTCTCGCTGACCTCGTCATTTACGATACCCATGTCGACCATGCCCATCATAACGTAATCGGGAAGCGCATTATTGAATTCGCTGTAACGCTGCTCTTCTATATTCACCAGCGATACACGACAATAAAGTCTGAGCAAGCCGGTGAGATACGAGGACATCAAGCGCGAGTAATTCTCGAAAATGCTGTCCAGCACCTTGATCTGTTCTTTGGTGAACTTTTTAGGAGCGCGGAAATCGTATTCCTTGATCTTTTCCTCTTCCTTCTGAGTTACCAACGGAGCAGCTCCTGATGCGACGTTTCTCAGCATTTCGTCGATCTGCGCTTGCGTCAGAACGTCAGCCATCGAAATCCCCCCTCGGATTGATTAGTTTTTATATTACTCGGCCGCGGAAGCGTCATCGGCAACGGAGTCTGCTGCATCTGCCGCATCTCCTGCTTCTGCTTCTTCCTCGACCTTTATGAAGTTTTCAAATTCATCGAAGATTATCGGTCCTGTCGCTCCGTCAGACGGAGTTACTGTACCGCCGCTCGGGAACAGGCTCTCGATCTGATTGATGATGCCCTGCGCGGAGTCGTTCGGGAGCTTGCCCTCATCAACATCGGGAGCACCCGGGTCGGTAAGGTCATTGAACAGTCCGTAGTCATTTTCAAGTATATCCTGAATTACCTGAGGATCGGTATAATCAAGATCGTTTCTCAGGATGACAAGCTCAACACGGCGGTTAGCGGCTCTTCCCTCTGCGGTGGAATTATCCGCGATAGGCTCATACGGGCCTACACCGCTCGGTCTGAACTGCTCGCTGTCAAGCGCACCCTTAAAGTCCATATATTTAACAACGCTTACCGCACGTCCTGATGACAGATCCCAGTCATTTACAGGGGAAACGCCCTCGGCGGTATGTCCGTTTACCGTCACACGGAGTATCGACTGCTTTACAGCCTTGAGGCCGGGGAGGATGCCGTCGATGATATCCTTGCCTGCCTGCTTCAGCTCAGAGCTGTTTCCGTCGAAGAACACATTGCTGTCGAATCTTATGTATATATGTGCAGAGTCCTTGGATACCGATACAGCATCGGATATCTCCTCTTTCTCAACATACTCGGAAAGATAAACATAAAGCTGGTCAAAGCTCTGCGGAAGCTCGCCTGAACCTTCAGTCTTGCTGGGCTCCTCGTCCTTTATGTAGCTTCCGTCATCATCTGTATGTTCGGGCTGGTCTACATACTCATTGAGGTATTTACCTCTGGACTGGAATGCCTGGTATATGTATTGCCATTTTTGCTCATCAAGGCTTGAAGAAGCGTACAGCATTACAAAGAAAGTAAGCAGAAGTGTAACCATGTCGCCATAAGTGGCAAGCCAGTCGTTGTCATGGTTTTCCTGCGGCTTTTTCTGCAATTTAGCCATAACGCACCCTCCTTTTCATTCAACGGGCACAGCGATATGT
>JAZQEQ010000221.1:0-4349 GCA_045539055.1 Oscillospiraceae bacterium
AGGATGATACCTGCGATACCGGGGATGGTCAGTGTGGAAGCATCGTTGAAAGCAAAGAAGCCTGTTGTCGCGGCAAACATACCTGCGATCTGACCGATAAGCGCGATAACAGCAACAAAACCGGTAAGACGATAGTAAGCTATCATAAATACTGCAATTACCGCAAATGCGATAAGACCTGCGATAGCCATCGCATCACGCGCGCCCATACCAAGCACGGGAGAGATAGTGGAAAGGTTCTCTATCTCAAGCTTGAAGGGAAGCGAACCACCGTTGATCTTGTTTGCGAGATCAACAGCAGGCTCATATTCGCTGTAATCAGGCGATGTGATGATAGCATGTCCGCCTGTGATCTTCTGACTTACATTGGGAGCGGAAATACAGATATCGTCCATCCAGATGGAGATCTGCTTGCCGACCAGTCTGCCTGTTGCATCAGCAAATGCCTGCGCACCTGCATCTGTAAGATCGAGCGCAACAACATATTGGTTTGTTTTCTGATCATAGCTTACATAAGCCTGATCAACATCGGTACCCTGAAGCACTACGTTCTCCGTAACGCCGGTGGGCAGACCGTTTTCATCTACCTGATATTCCTCACGGAAGGTCAGCAGTGCTGTTTCACCGATCTCCTTGACCGCCTTTTCAGGGTCAAAGTCGGTATCGTCAGCCTGCCACGGGAAACGAACGATAATGGTATTTGTTGTGTTGTCCAGATATACCTCATAGTCGTTTACGTTCTTGTCAACAAGTCGTGTTTCGATGATCGACTTAGCAGCGTCGAGGTCGTGCTGCGTGATCTCGTTCTCCGCTGCATAATCAGCAGGAACACCGAAAGATACGTTAACACCTCCGCGGATATCAATTCCCCATCTGATATCGTCGATACCCCAAATGATATGTGTTTCGGTATCGCCATAACGGGTGCTTACACCCATCGTGGTCAGAAACGTAAACACAAGTATCAGAATAGCGACAATAAAGAAAACGGGTTTTGTAATTCTGCTTTTCAATTGTTTCACTCCGTTTCAAAATTGTTGGCGGAAACCGCCTTTTTCCTAAGACAAGGTCCATACAGCCTAAAAAAGACAACAAGACCTCAGTCTATACCAATTATTTATTATAATATATTATGGCAAATTAGTCAATACCAAAAACCTGCGAAAAGTCGAATTTTCGCAAAAAATCGCCCTTTAGAGGGCGATTTTACCGCTATCTTATCTCCGCCACTGCGCCAACTGCTTCAAGGCGCTTCCGTATTTCCACGGCTTCTTCGAGAGTGAGTCCTTTTTTCAGCCACTGCGGAGCATTCTCGGTTATCTCCTTTGCAAGCGCAAGACCATATTCCGTTATCTCGCGCACCTCTTTGATGACGGGTATCAGTTTATCCTGCGGATAGGACACCAGCACCACCTCACAGCCCTCTATATTTTCAAGCTCGGGCCTGACATAGCGCACCTGATACCAGTAACCGTTTTCGCTCTTTTTTGTGGTAAAGCCGTCCAGACACTTACCGTTGGCGTAATTTCCGCGCAGCACACTGCCGTCACTATACCAGAGGATAGCCATGCCGTTCAGCTTATCACCGACCCAGTCGCCTTCAAAACGTCTGCCATCGGGGCAGATAAGCGTTCCTCTGCCGTCGCGCATTCCGTTTGTATAGTGACCCTCGTAAATCTCTCCTGTATGGAATGTCATTCGGCCATAGCCGCCGATCTTGTCGTTTATGAACTCTCCGACATAATGATCGCCTGTCGTATTGAAGATAAATTCGCCCAGACCATGCTTCGCACCATTGCGCCACTGTCCCTTATAAACATTGCCGCTTTTATAATACATGGTGCCTCTGCCATGCTTCATGCCGTTTTCCATCTCGCCCTCATAGCGATCCTCGGGAGGTGCCTCCTGCTTCTTGTTCCAGAATGCCATCGTTTCGCGCTCCTTTCGCAGTCATATACAGATATTTTACCACAACAAAGCCACTCGGTCAAGAATAACCTTGACACAACGACCTAAGTATGGTAAGATACAATTGATCACAACACCAAGAAAGGCGGCGATAATATGGCAACAAAGATCAGAATATCATGGATATTTGCAGCACTTATGGCAGCACTGATGTTTTCGGGCTGCGCATCGCAGGACGTAAGAATGGCATCAGAGCAGGCCGGACTGACAAAATATACTCTCGTTGCCGCCGAAGCAGGCGCAGACGCAGATTATACCGCAGCAAAAGAGATACTGGAAAAACGTCTTGATGAAATGGGATATGAGGATTATTCCGTAAGCGCGGACAGCAGCGGAATAACGCTTGATATCACCGAAGACAACAGCGAGCTTATCTCTCAGCTGTGCAAAAAGGGCGAGCTTTATTTCCGCGAAGGTGCAGAGGTCGACGGCAAAATAATATTGAGCGGACTTGAGCTGACTTATGTCGGCGTTAACTATGATACAGAGCAAAACAATTATTTGATCGCACTCGATTTCAACGAGGAGGGCACGGAAGCGTTCGCCGAGGCAACCGAACGACTGATAGGCGATCAGATAGGCGTGTGGCTGGACGGCGAGTGCATCATGGCGCCCAACGTAGCACATCAGATCTCAGGCGGCAAGGCTGTCGTGACCTTCGGGGAAGAAACCTTTGAAGAAATAAATGCGATAGCGGCACAGCTTAAAAGCGGTATGCTGCCGTTTGAGCTGAAAATAGCATAACATGAAGCCTCCGAATGGATCTTCGGAGGCTTTTTTGCGCAAAAAAGGCAGGAATTGCCCGTAATATGCGGAATAAGGGCATTTTCCGCTTGACTTTTATTATAAATAGTAGTACAATATAAGTTAACCGTTAAAAACGGCGGCGAGAAGCGGATGGCTGCGGCATACCTGTATGTATGCGGGCTGTTCGTGACAGACCATGCCCGTTAAACGGTAATACCAACTCGCTTTTCAGTATGCCTACCTCTCAGCAATCTGCCCTTTTCGTCAAGAAGTGCGCAGATTCGAGGAGATCATGCCGACCGCGTACTTTGTGTACGCCGAGGTATGATCGACGAAGAAGGTGCGTGCTTATTGGCGAAAATTTATTGAACGGCGGGGCATTTGTTCAGCCCTGTTAGGAAAGGATGTTCACAATGATCAAAGTAACACTGGCAAACGACGAAGTAAAAGAATTTGAGCAGGCTCTCCTTGCTTTTGATGTAGCAAGAGAAGCCGGCGAAGCAAAGACCGCGTGTCTTGCAGAGATCGATGGAAATGTATGCGATCTGCGTACCGTTATCGACAAGGACTGCACCGTTAAGTTCATCACATTCGCAGATGAACAGGGACAGCGCTGCTTCAACCATACCGCCTCCCACATTCTGGCACAGGCAGTAAAAAGACTGTATCCCAACACAAAGCTCGCTATCGGCCCAGCTATCGACAACGGCTTTTACTATGATTTCGATTTTGAAGAGCCCATCAACGCAGAAGCGCTCCCCAAGATCGAGGCTGAGATGAAAAAGATCGTCAAGGAAGCTATCAGACTCGAGCAGTTCACAATGGCTCCCGACGAGGCTATAAAGTACCTTGAGGAACAGGGTGAGATCTATAAGGTAGAGCTGTGCAAGGAGCACGCGGACAAGGGCGAACCCATCAGCTTCTTCAAGCAGGGCGACTTCACAGACCTCTGTGCAGGTCCTCACATGATGAGCACATCGCCCATCAAGGCATTCAAGCTGACCTCCGCAACAGGCGCTTACTGGCGCGGCAGCGAGAAGAACAAGATGCTGACAAGAATCTATGGTACAGCATTCCCCTCCAAGGATGAGCTGAACGCTTACCTCACAGCTGTCGAGGAAGCAAAAAAGCGCGATCACAACAAGATCGGACGCGAGCTTGAATACTTCACAACAGTTGACTGCATCGGTCAGGGTCTGCCGATCCTGCTGCCCAAGGGCGCAAAGGTCATCCAGACTCTCCAGAGATGGGTAGAGGACGAGGAGTACAAGCGCGGCTATCTGCTGACAAAGACTCCCTACATGGCAAAGCGCGAGCTGTATAAGATCAGCGGTCACTGGGATCACTACCTTGATGGTATGTTTATCCTCGGCGATCCCCACGACGAAACAAAGGAGTGCTTTGCACTGCGTCCTATGACCTGCCCGTTCCAGTATCAGGTATTCCTGAACAGACAGCGCAGCTACCGCGATCTACCCATGAGATTAGGTGAGACCTCCACACTGTTCCGTAACGAGGACAGCGGCGAGATGCACGGCCTTATCAGAGTAAGACAGTTCACCATCACCGAGGGTCATCTGATCCTCCGTCCCGAGCAGCACGAGGAAGAAATCAAGGGCTGTCTGGAGCTTGCC
>JAZQEQ010000222.1:0-2095 GCA_045539055.1 Oscillospiraceae bacterium
ACACCTCGTCATGGCGCTGCTCCTCGGTCAGCCTGTTCTGTCTGCGCCGAGCCTCCAGCATTGCCATAGCCTTGTCGAAATATTGTTCCTAGAAATTCATGTTTTATGTCCTTAACTGCGGTATTTCTGTAGCACATCCTGCATTATGCCGCCGACGTCAATTGAGCTGTTTCCATCGCTTTTGGCTTTTTTAGCTCCCTTTGCGCCCTTGTAGGATGCGCTCTCTGCCTCGGCAGCCTGCTTTGTGGATATATTAGCCGCTTTCCAGTTTTCCAGTATCTTGTTGGTATAGCTGAAGCTCATAGAGCCTGTGTTGTCGAGTGTTATCTCGTGCGCCATCAGTATCATGTCAAGGCTGAAGCCCCAGTCCTCCGACCACACCTTGATAAAGCCGAGCTGCTTCTGCGAGAATTTGGTCTTAAGCTCCATAGCCTCGCGCAGCTTTTCCTCTATCGTGAAGCGCTTTTCAAGCTTTGAGAGCAGCGCGTCGGCCTCGGCGGCGGTAGTGATACCGTCATCAGCCCAAGTCTGCGCAACGCTCTGGATATAGCCCGAGCTTGTCTTTCCTATCTTGAAGCAGTATTTCAGCAGCATCGCAGCGACCTCAGCAGGCAGTCCGTAATGGTCCACAAGCATAAGTATCGTGCGGCTCTCAGGCTGCTTTAAAAGTCGGCCGTAAAGCGTCTGAGCCTCGGAGAAGAGGTACTGTATCGCAGGGTCGGAGTTTATCCTCTGCGCGATATCGGAGGCTGTGTAGATAGCCGCGCCGCCATCGCTTGCGACCTTTATGCTTGAAGAGGTCTGAAGCGGCTGTATCGGCTGAACAGGTTGAGCAGCCACCTCGGGGAGCACTTCCTGTACAGGAGAATCGTCTGCCGCCGCGGTAAGCGAGCCGTTATCCGCGCGGATAATGCCTCTTTGCACCCAGAACAGCGCCGCGTCCTCAAGCTCGCCCTCACGCCTGAAGCCGAGCGCCTCTTTCAGCTGCCCGTCTGTGAATATCTCGCCGCCGTGGCGAAGTAAGAACAGCAGCAGCTTCAGCGAGTTTCCGCCAGCAAGCTTTATATATTTATCAACAACGCTTGACGGAACGGCGAAAACGCTGCTCCATTCGCCCGCGTTAAGAGAATAGTTCATTTCATCACCCGAAAAATAATATACTTTATATCATTCTACCATAATTCCGCTTTTTTTGCAATAGAAAATGAAAGCGTGTAATCGGTGTCACGGAGAAAATTTTACTGCGGGGCTTGAAAATATTTCCGTTATGAGGTAAAATGTATGTGGTTAGGTAAATTGGAGTTTGTCGGAGGAAATCAGATGAATAATAAGGCAATCAAAGAACTAAAAGGTGCTAATATGGATATTGATCTGGTCAGTGAGAATGTCGACTGGAATCAAACCGTTTGCCCATGGAATGAAATGGAGAATACCAAAGAACATAAATGTGCGGTAAAAGATACTTCAATTTGTAAATATTTTTGCGGAATCAAATATCTGGACAGTGTGCTTTGCAGTTATCCGTATGAAAATTTAGATGTGTTAAGCGCAGATGAAATAGATAGAAAAATGAAGTAGTTATATCCCAATTTACATCACAGAAAGGACAATAACAAATGATCTACACCGAAAACAACCGACTTATAATCGCAAACGGCAATTCTCAGGTCTGGATAGAGCCGTGGGGCGAGAATTCGCTCCGCGTGCGCATGACCGCCGAGCCTAAGATGGACGAGCACGACTGGGCGCTGTGCGAGCCAGTGAAATGGTGCGTGCCCTCTTTCCGCGAGGAAACGGTAGACACCACAGACCCGTGGTACAAGGGCGAGGAGTTCGCGCATTACCACCAGACAGGCGTGAATCACTACATCACAAACGGCAAGATAACCGCAAAAGTTGACTATGAGGGCAGGATAAGCTTCTACAACCAGCGCGGCGAGCTTCTCACCGAGGAATACAACCGCGACCGCAACCGCATAAACCGCTATTGCGTGCCGCTTCGCGTTGTTGCAAGAGAGCTGAAATGCCGTCAGGGCGGCACGGATTACGAGCTGACCGCGCGCTTCGAGGCTTTCGACGATGAGAAGATATTCGG
>JAZQEQ010000223.1:0-2465 GCA_045539055.1 Oscillospiraceae bacterium
TCCATCTCGGCATAATCGTCGTATCCGAGGTTCTTGAAAACAAACATCTGCTCATCGATTTTAAGTATATCCTCAAACGATACCTTTCGAATGTCAGCCATTTCGTGAGTCTGACCGCATAAGAACTGCCAGTCGAAACTGCCGCGGTAAACAAATCTTATTGGCTCGCCCTCGTCCATTACATGACAGCAGGATACGCACGGAATCGAGTCGTCGCTCTTTTTGTATATCACGAACATTTTAGACTTGGTACAGCCTGATGCTTCAACGATCTTTTTATAGTCGATCGGCAGTGCCTTTCCAAGTCCGTCAAACAGAAAGCTCTCATAGCATTCATGCCCTGACATAATTTCTATCGTAGTGTCACCGCTAATATGTATTATCAGCCCCATATCGTCATGAAGCGGACCCATGCAGGTTGTGTACACAACAAGCTTGCTTACCGCCTCAATATCAAAAACAAGCTCCTGTCCGCCGACATTTGCAACTATCTTGTTATCCCTTACAATCAACGAATCCTCATTGCTAAGATCAAAAGTTCTCATATATAGCCTCCTGTATAATTATTTCCAATTACCATTTTACACAACAATTAGAACCATTTCAATACATTATGTGCGACAGGGCTTTACAGAGGTGTAACAGGTATATTTTTATGCGTAAGATGCCAGAGTATATGTATATGTTGCCAAAAGCCATAACATATAGTTTACTTATCAATAATCGCAGAAGACGGCAATGCTGCCGAAAAACGCAAAGTTCCTGAATTTGCTTGACTTTACGCCAAAACTGTTATATAATTACGTTACGAATTTCAAGCAGCACAACATTCCGAAAGGCGGTATCGATATGAGCAAAAAAGGCAACATCTGCGTGATAATGGCTGATATTACAGAGGATTATCGTGACGAATATCTCATGGGCGTGGCAAAACAGGCAGAGAGGATGGACTATGTTACCACAGTATTCTCTATGTCGCTGCTCAATCAGCTGAAGACCTGTGGCGAGGAAGCTGTATTTGAGCTGATAGACTATGACAGATATGACGGCGTTGTCTTTCTGGAAAAGACCTTTTCCTCGCAAAAATCTCTCGGCAAACGACTCGCGAGAGATATTGCGGAAAAATGCAGCAAGCCTGTTGTAGTAATAGGAAATTCCACAGTATTCAGTAATACGGTCACAGGCGACTTCAGCCGCAATATCGAGCAGCTTACAGACCATATAATAGAACAGCACGGCTGCGAATTATTGTATTTTCTGGGCGGCTATCAGGGCGTTGCGACAAGAACTGACATAGGCTTTACAAACTCGCTTACAAAGCACGGAATATCGGTAACGGACGACAATATGATATACGGCGGCTTCTGGAGGGAGTGTGCCGATAAACTTGCAGAGGATATCGCATACGGGGTAGTTGAAAAGCCTGACGCAGTCATCTGTTACAGCGATTACATAGCATTTTTCTTTATAAAGGCGCTTTCCAGATATGGCATCCGCGTGCCTGATGATATAATCGTTGCGGGCTTCAGCGCAAGCTCTTGCTCACAGAACGGAATAATCTCCATAACCACCTGCGCCTGTGATGCAGAGTATATAGGCAGAACGGCTGTGGCGCGCCTGCATTCGCTTATCACAGGCGAGGATGAGCTGCAGATAAACCGACCGAGAGTAAACATCATCACAGGTATGAGCTGCGGCTGCGGCAATAATCAGCATATAGATCTGCGTATGCGTCTTGAAATGCACGAAAAACGCAGCGTTGAGGATAACCAGTTCACCAACAGCGAACTGGTGGAAAAACTGTTTGCTTGCCGTGATATTAAGGATCTGTCTGATGTGATATCACAGACCCATTATCTTATTTCGGACAAGAACTGCATAACAGTATGCCTGCACACTGACGAGCACACCTCGCGCTGCCTGTTCATGACAGATTTCGTAAACAAAGAAGATCAGATCGATTTTAAGAGTACAGATATATTCCCTATCGATTTCCCACAGGCAGAGCATCCCACGATAGTTCATGTGCTTCCGATAGTGTTTGACGGCAAGGATATCGGGCACATAGCAGTCGGCTATAATAAGCCGATAATTTATAATCTGCATCTCAAGAATTACGCAAAACATCTTGCGATGGGCATGGAGGTGATCGGGATACGCACTGCCGCTGTACCGACTCCGACAGCAGTGACAGAGATCACCGAGAATGTCAGAAGAAACAAAACTCTGCTCGCATACAACGGAGAGTCCATGAATCGCATAAATGTGGACAGCGTGCTGTATTTCGAGACCGAAGGCAGAAAGACCGTTGCTGTTCTGCACTCAGGACGTTATGTTGTACGGAGTCCGTTGGCGCATATTGAAGAGCAGTATCAGGATATCGGCTTTTTACGCGTATCAAAATCAACTATCCTTAATCTCGCAAAGGTGAAAAAGTATGCTCCCGACAATGACAGGACAATGCT
>JAZQEQ010000224.1:0-4729 GCA_045539055.1 Oscillospiraceae bacterium
CATAAGGCTCAGTGAATATTTCTTTCGCTGAGCCTATCTATTCCTCCGTAGCTCAGTCGGTAGTAGCACCTGACTGTTAATCAGGGTGTCACTGGTTCAAGTCCAGTCGGGGGAGCCAACCAAAGCCTCGTCTTTTGACGAGGCTTTTTGTTTTTCTTAAACTTAAAAAGAAAGAAGCCATAAAGGCTGCTTTCAGTTTTGCTTTCGTATCAACTTAGAATTATTAAAAAAGTTTACAAAAACTTAATTTTAGTATGGTAAGATTACAATAGTTAATAGGCAAAGTCTGCCTGTTTGTCGAAAAAACAGACATAATTTAGGAAAGGTTGGCAAAGCAAGCGTGAAAACAGGTCTTATTCTTGAGGGCGGCGCAGTTCGCGGCATATTTACGGCAGGCGTGCTGGATCGTCTTATGGAAAACGGAATATATCTCCCCTATGTTATTGGCGTTTCGGCAGGCGGCGGAAATGCGCTGAGCTACCGTGCGCGACAGATGGGCAGAACAGCGCGCCTGATGAATGCGCCGAAGTCTGAGTCTTATTACGGATTCCGTCAGTTTTTCAGCAGCCATAAGCTGATCAATCTTGACAAGATGTGCTTTGAGTACCCCTACAAGCAGTTTCCGCTTGACTTTGATACATATTTCAGCAGCGATATACAGTCTGAGTATGCCTGCACCTGCTGCGAAACAGGCGAAGTTGAGTATTTGTCCGAGGACAAGGACGACAAGCGACTTATGACTATATGCAAGGCTACCTGTTCTGTACCTATGCTGTGCGAGCCTGTTGAGCTTGACGGAAAGCATTATCTTGATGGCAGCATCGCTGATTCCATCCCGATCACGCGAGCACTCGAGCAGGGCTGTGACAGGGTGATAATAGTGCTTACCAAGCCTGAAAGCAACGTGCCGCCGACGGATTACAAGAAATTCAAGAGCGTTATCGGCTCGATGTATAAAAAGTACCCCGCCTTTATTGATGCTTGTATGAGCCGTACAGAGCGCTACGAGAAGGAAGCTCAGCTTATGAAGGAGATGCAGGAGAGCGGCAGGGCATTTGTTATCCGTCCCGACAACACTTCTATCTCAAAGTTTGAACGCGACAGCCATAAGATAATGGAGTTTTACCGTCACGGCTATACGCTGATGGATAAAAAGTTTATTGAATTTATGGACTGGATGAAAAATAAAAATACAATATCCGAACGCTGATATCGGCGCTCGGATATTTTTTTACATCAAAAAAGCCCCGAAAACGGGGCTTTTTCTATTACTTTATGTCGAATACTGAGTAAAGATTACAAATAGTTTCACAAATTAGCTTCTTTTTCTGGATATGAGCATTGCGCCTGCGCTCAGGGCTGCGATACCTGCGACTGCTGCTACACCCTCAACACCTGTGTCGGGAGAAGCCTTGTCGTCGCCTGCTGCGGGAGCTTCTGTATCAGCTGCGGGAGCATCTGCTGCGCCCTCTGTGATCGTCATCTCGTCAAGAGTGATGCCGTGACCGATGATAGCGATACCTGCAAGCTGAACGTGCTCGATATCCTCAGCGGGAATGGAGAAGTTGATCTCTGTCATGTCAGGCTGGATAACGTAGGAGCTGCCGTCCTCGGAGGTCTCGAGCTGAGTGATGCCGTCGATGAAGGGCCAGCCGGAGTCGTTGATCATGGGCTTGAAGCACCAGTAAGCCTGACCGTCCACATCAGCAAGGGACTGGTCTACTGTAAATGTGATGTTGATGTTGGAATCAGCTGTGATGTCTGCAAACTCAGAGCCGGGAACTGTTACGTTTGCGCTCCAGAAGATGCCGAGGTCCTTGTCGAGCGTATAAGCGGAAGCGTTGAGTGCGAGAACTGCTGTTGCTACGAGAGCGGAAGCTGCCATTGCGAAGATCTTTGTTAATTTCATGATGATCATTTCCTTTCGGTCGTTTTGTGGAACCCTGTGTTCCTTTGTTACCCTAATGATATCATGGCAGATGCTATGCATTTGATATGAAATTAACTTTTGTATCACTTATTTGTCTTTTCTTGCTCCTTGCCGTGTCTTGAGCGGAAGAAACGCTCGCGGTATTCCTTTGGAGTTATCTTGATGTGCTTTTTAAAGACATGGATGAAATGGCTCTCACTGCTGAAGCAGAGGTAGTCCGAGATCTCGATGGAGGACAGCTCGGAGTATTTCAGCATATTTTCGGCGGCTTCGATACGTTTGCGCATGATGTACTGCGTGACGGTAACTCCGACCTCTTTATGGAACAGCTTTGAGAGGTAAGGTGCACTGAGTCCGACGTGCTGCGCCAGCTCCTCCAACGATATTTTATTGTGGAGGTTGTTATATACATAATCAAAGCACATTATTATAGGGCGCGAATACATCGTCTTTTTGATGATTATGTGCATTCGCTGGGCGTAGTCCTCCACCACCTCGCGGTGCAGCATATGTATTTCAGATTCTTCACGGCACTTGTCGATGCTTCTTATATAGATATCGCTGAGGTTGTATGCCTGCTCCATATCCATGCCGCCCTCTATGCAGTAGCGCGTGATAAAGGCTACTGTAATGATAAGGTGGTATTTGAGGTTTCTCAGGCTGTCCTCGCTGAGCTTTCCGAGCCCCTTGCTGTCAAGCGGTTTGAACAGGCGCATCGCCTCCTCGGCATTGCCCATCTTTATGCTCTGATAGAACTGCATCTCGCGCTCATAGGATAAATGAGATACGTTGTACTCGCGGTTTATGAATTCGATATGTGAGAGCGCCTTCTGAACATCCATGGCTGTATTCCTCCTGTGCAGCAGTATTTGCTCCGATATTATAAGTATATCATACCTTGCCATAAAATGCAACAAAAATCTGACATAATAGATAAAACAGTGACATTGCACAAGGCAGATAAGCGGTAAAATTAAGTCAATAAAGCAACTTAACAAAAACAACACGAAAGGATATGATATTATGTTAAGCATCAAAAAGCTCACTGCAGCAGCAATGGCTCTTATCTGTGCGGTAGGTGTGACAGCCTGCGAGGACAGCGCGCCTGCCGGGTCATCCACCATTCCCTCAGGAACCACTCCCACCGAGATAACCACCACTCCCAAGGTAACAGCTACCATGAGCGAGGAGAACAAGGAAGCCATCGCGGAGATCGATCTGCAGGTTGAAAAGCTTGCAAACCCCACTGTAAAGTTCCTGTCCGAGTGGGATCTTAACCCTGTTGAGGGTACAGCGGTACCTGTTGCGCTGGAGATGTTCCAGACAAAGTACGGCGGAAACATCGAGCACATCTACGTTGGCTGGGACGACCGTTACGAGAAGCTTGCCACACTCGTTCAGTCAGGCGATTCTCCCGATATGTTCTCGGCGGGCGATCTTGACGTATTCCCCAAGGGCGCAATAAACAAGATGTTCGAGCCGATGGACGAATATGTTGATTTCGAGTCTGAGCTCTGGGCACCCATGAAGAATGTAAACGATCAGTTCGTGTACGATGGCAAGCACTATGTAGGCGCTTACTCCACAAACACCGCCTGCGTGATGATCTACAACAAACGCGTTATCGAGGAGAACAACCTGCCCGATCCCGCAACTCTTGCCAAGGAAGGCAACTGGACATGGGATACCTTCTGGGATATGATGATGACCTTCTGCGACAGAGATAAGGGT
This sequence comes from Oscillospiraceae bacterium, assembly GCA_045539055.1. GTDB lineage: Bacteria > Bacillota > Clostridia > Oscillospirales > Ruminococcaceae > CAG-115. The sequence goes on from JAZQEQ010000224.1 coordinate 3,662, forward strand.
CAGTTTGCAACAGACGGCTGGTGGTTTGAGGGTGCATTCTCCCAGACCTGCGGTCTGCCCTATATCGGCATGGAGGACGGTCAGGTAGTACACAACCTTGACGAGCAGCTCATCGAGCGCGTACAGACCTTTATGTACGACATGAAGAAGAACGATCTGCCTTACCCCAAGTCCGAGAACAACTGGGAGATCAACCCCGCAAACATCGCTGCAGGCAAGACCCTGTTCTACCCCTGCGGTATCTGGGCTCTTGAGGAACCCGATCTCTCTCACTTCGGTACTATGGATGAGATCATGTTCGCTCCCATGCCTCGTTGTCCTGACGCTGACGCTTACTATCTCCCCTCTGTTATCGACGGCTTTGCTATCTGCAAGGGCGCAACAAATCCCGAGGGCGTAGGCGCTTACCTTAACTGTGCAATGGCTTGTCGCGAGAGCGAGGTTGCAAAGGAGATCGACCGTGAGCAGCACAGAACAGAGTACGGCTGGACAGACGAGATGTTTGAGATGCTGGACTTCACACGCGAGCTTACCGAGCAGCACCCTGTTATCGAGTTCTACAACGCTGTTTCCGATCCCCTCTATGAGTATGTAAACAACCCCATGAAGGAAGGCTACAACAACGGCGTATCCTGGACACAGACCAAGGAAATGATCCGCGGCATGGTACAGGGCGAGCTTGACAAGGCTAATAAGAAGCTTGAAGAATAAGAACACCTGAGGCTTTCAGTGAAAAATACTCCCCAAAGATATTCCCTCCGTAGCAATACGGGGGGAACATCTTTTTGCAGGTGTATCAGCACAAATAAAAGCTCCGCCCATATCGGACGGAGCTTTTATATTGCCTATTTATTCAAAGGGAGTGTAGGTGAACCATTCGTACTCCGCTGTGAGAGGAGTTGTTCCGTCAAAGGGCTTGAGCCAGCCGTCAACATTCTTTCCGCACCATGCGTTCATCATGATCTTGCCATCGGTGGAGGGGATATTTGAATCGGCGGAGTAGACCTCCTCGCCGTCAACGAACCATACGATCTTATCCTCGTACCACTCGAATGCGTAGGTGTGGAA
>JAZQEQ010000225.1:0-3542 GCA_045539055.1 Oscillospiraceae bacterium
AAGGCTCAGGAACATGGCTTCTGCTGTGAACATCGTTGAGATAACGCAGAACGGCGATCTGCTGAAATTCTTTGTATCAAAGTTTGAAATGCAGCGTATCGCAGCGGCATCCGAAAAACTTGGCGGCAGAATGAAGCTTGAAACGATGGGCAAGGCGCACCTCGCTGTAAAGCTTACAAAGGGCGACAAGCCGCTTGACGTAATGAGAACGCTCATCACGACTATGAACGAAGCGCAATAACACAAAAGAGGCTATCATCTGATAGCCTCTTGATTTTATTTAAGCTCCATCGCCGCCTTAGCGCAGGCTTCTGCCATGATGCTGACGATCTCAGCAGCCTTTTCGACAGGAATTCGATCCTCTGAATAATACCACTCCATAAAGCAGGCAAGAAAACCGCCCGCCTCAAATGCAGGAATGATGCCTGTTGCCTCTTTTATCTCAGAGTGATCCTTAAATGTCTTTGCCGACGCCTTAAGTGCGTTTCTCATTCGTGATGTGAGTATTCCGCGCGTATCCATCCTCATAAGGTGGAAGTAATAATCAAACTCGCCCGACATAAGCTTGTAAAAGCCGATGAAAATGTTGTATATGCTGTTCTTGTGATCGCTCGGATCAACGCTTTCAAGCAAAGCTTTCAGCTCTGCAACAAGGTCAGTCTCGATCTCCTCAAGTATATCGGTGAGATTGTGATAATGCGTATAGAATGTGCGGCGATTTACATTTGCGGCAGCTGTAAGCTCACTTATCGTGATCTCATTCAATGCCTTTGATTCCATTATCCTGAATAATGCCGATTTTATAGCCTTTTTCGTTCTTACGACTCGCTTATCGACATTGCGTTTATTGTCATCGCCCAATTTATCGCACCTCATTTCCATAATTAGCTATGAAAATATTATAAACCAATTTCCTCAATATGTCAAGTATTTCGTGAGTTTGTCGTTTTTTCGCGCAAGCTCAAATTATGCCAAAAACCCCTTGACAAAACGCTATCAATAATGTATAATATTAACGTTATTCGGAGACGTATCGAAGTGGTCATAACGAGACTGACTCGAAATCAGTTGTACCGCAAGGTACCGTGGGTTCGAATCCCACCGTCTCCGCCAGAGTTCCGCTGGACTTTTTGAGTGAGGTCCAGCGGAATTTTTATGTTTGTACCAAGATCAAATAACTGATCCACAAAGCGATCACAGCATCATTCCACAATATCACTAGCAAAAAAATTTAAAAGGAGCAGATCATGAAAAAGATAAAGTACTTATTGGTATTCGCTTTGGCTTTGTCCCTTGTTGGATGTTCAAATCCCTCGGCAAACGTTTCAGACGGCACTGCACCTGACAGTGTTATCACCGAAGATAACAGCTCAGCAGATGCTGAGATCTCAGATGTTTCTTCGGACAGTGAGGATATCGACGTTGACGACGAGGATCAGGATAATACCGAGGATGAAGACTATACGGAGGAAGCAGATTACACCGAAGAAGCTGATCATGTATTAAGTCAGATCGACACATTTTTCGAGGCGCTGGCTGATGGCGACATCGATACTCTCGTAGAAATGTGCGACGAGGAGCAGGAATACTACGAATACCTCGTTGAGATGAGCGCTTTTGATTGTACACCTGATTTCTTACGCGCTCTCTACGGCAACACAAAATACTATATCAGTGAAGACGCAAAAGAAGATCTGATCGAGGATCTGGCCGATGCTTATGAGGATGGAGAAGAGTATGTTTCGGTCGATGTGACATTCTCTCATCAGTATCTGTTCTTACTTGGCGAGTTCTATCCCACAACATATGAAGACGGCGCATTTATCACAGATAGAAGAAGCTACAGCAACAACGACGAGGCGATCGCAGATCTTGCCAAAACCGTTGAAAAGATCCCCTACGGAAGCTCGCAGGATTTCTATGTAAAGCTTGAGGACGACGGCGAAGTGACGATCGTTATGGATACTGTGCTTGAAAACATGGAGATCGAGGAGATAGGAAGGATCAATGAAAAGTATCCCATGCGCTATGCCGAGGAAGTTCTGGAACAGGGTTCTGATATGATCGTCGGAGATATCGGCAAGGGCTTCTATGAGGATAACGACTTCCTGGTGGAGCTTGACAGACTGCTTGCAGCAAAAGACTTTGTAGGACTTGAGCAGTACCTCAGCACCGCATCGGGTGAGGATCTCCATGCCGAGTACACCGAAAAATACGGCAGCTACGATGAATTAACAGCTGAACAGAAGGCTTTTGTGGATGATTATATCAGCAAATTCGAGTATCAGCTGATCGGTTCGACCGATGCTGACGAAGATCACAAGACCTATCAGTACAGAGGTGCTACCTTCGTTCTCTCACATCCTAAATTCGACATGAACGACGCTGAATTGACTCAGTGGTTCTGGGATAATGACATAAAGGATTATTCCGTCACATATGACGGAACAAGCACGATCACACAGTATAAGGAATTCCTGTGGAGATACTACTACGTTATCCAGTACGCAATAAAAAATAAGTAATACCAATCCCCTGTTGTGCACATAACAACAGGGGATCTTCTTGTTCCTGATCATATTACAGCCGCAAAAGCTTTATACATTCTACACAAAAAAGCTTGACAATAGTTTAAAAAAATGCTAAAATAATAAATGGCGTTACTCATATTACCGAATAACAAATTTTAAAATCTAGGAGTGTAACCATGTTCAAGACATTTGAAGAAGCAAAAAAGTTCTGCGCTGACAATGGTGTAAAAATGCTCGATTTCAAGATGGTAGATCTTGACGGCAGATGGCGCCATATTGCTATTCCCGAAAGCCGCTTCGTTCCCGACCTTATGGAATCGGGCATCGGCTTTGACGGCTCAAACTACGGCTTTGCGCCCGTTGAAAAGAGCGATATGATCTTTATTCCCGACCTTTCCAGTGCGTCCCTCGACCCGTTTGCCGAGGTCCCCACTCTTTCTATGATCGGCGATGTTTTTGTTATTGCTGCTGAAAACTACCGCTTCGATCAGGACCCCAGAAACGTTTCCAAGCACGCTGTTGAGTACCTCAAGTCCACTGGCATCGCTGACGAAATGATCATCGGTCCTGAGTTTGAGTTCCATATCTTCGATAACGTATCTTACAGCACAAAGCCCGAGGACATGGGCTTCACTGTTGACACCAGACAGGCTTCGTGGAATTCCGAGTATGCTGACAGCAACAACAAGGGCTACATCACTCCCGGTCACCGTGGATACCACGCAGACCTCCCCAACGATATCACATACGACCTAAGAAGCCGTATCTGCCTTATGCTTGAGGAGCGCGACATCAAGGTAAAGTACCACCATCACGAGGTCGGCGGCAGCGGTCAGGTAGAGATCGAGGTCGAGCTTGGCGAGATGACCAAGATGGCTGACAACACCATGACTATCAAGTACATGGTAAAGAACGCAGCCCTTCAGGACGGCAGAACCGCTACCTTCATGCCCAAGCCCATTTACAGCGAAGCAGGAAACGGTATGCACGTTCATATGCTGCTGTTCAAGG
>JAZQEQ010000226.1:0-2081 GCA_045539055.1 Oscillospiraceae bacterium
TGTACTCGCGGTTGATATGGCGCAGCTTTATTTCCGCCACATATTCAGCCTGTACCTCGTCGATGCCGAAGCCTATCATGAGGTTAGGTACTACCTCTGCCTCTTCCTCGGTCTCGCGGATTATCTTGATAGCCTTGTCGATGTCAAGCAGTATCTTTTTAAGACCAAGCAGCAGGTGCAGCTTTTCCTTTTTCCTCTGCAGGTCAAAATAAACTCTCCTGCGAACGCAGTCGCGGCGGAACTCTATCCACTCAGAAAGTATCTCGCCTACGCCCATTACTCGCGGCGTGCCTGCAATAAGCACGTTGAAGTTGCAGTTGAAGTTATCCTGCAGTGGCGTCAGCTTAAACAGCTTCTGCATTACTGTATCGGGATCATTGCCTTTTTTCAGATCAAATGCCAGGCGCAGACCCGAAAGGTCAGTTTCATCACGCACATCGGATATCTCGCGGAGCTTTCCGTCCTTTACAAGCTCAACCACCTTGTCGATTATCGCCTCAACGGTTGTTGACGGCGGTATCTGCGTTACCTCGATACAGCGGCTGTCCTTGTCGTAATTATAAACCGCACGAACCTTTATCGCGCCAAGACCCGTGTTATATACCTTTCGCATTTCGGCTTCATCGTAAACGATATAACCGCCGCCGGGGAAGTCAGGGCCTTTGAGCGTTGTCAGAGGGTCGTGCTCAGGATCTTTCATCATCGCGATGGTAGTTTCGCACACCTCGGTGAGATTAAAGGAACAGATGTTACTTGCCATAGAAACGGCAAGTCCGAAGTTATTGTTCACCAGCACTGACGGAAACCTTACGGGGAACAACGAAGGCTCCAGCATGGTGTTGTCATAGTTCGGCACCATGTCAACTGCGTCCTTGTCTATCTCGGCAAAAAGCTCTGCGGAGATCCCCTCCAGTTTTGCCTCAGTATAACGCGCTGCAGCGTAAGCCATATCACGCGAATATGCCTTACCGAAGTTGCCCTTGCTGTCAACATAAGGATGAAGCAGCGCCTCATTTCCTCGTGCAAGTCTTACCATTGTTTCATATATCGCAGCGTCACCGTGAGGGTTCAATCTCATAGTCTGACCTACGATATTTGCAGACTTTGTTCTCGCGCCGTTCAGCAGGCCCATTTTATACATCGTATAAAGCAGCTTTCTGAGCGAAGGCTTGAAGCCGTCTATCTCAGGCAGCGCACGCGATACGATAACGCTCATCGCATAGGGCATATAATTCTCCTCGAGGGTGCTTACTATGTCCTTGTCGACAACTGTACCGCTGCCCTCGATATATGCGTCGCTCGTCTTTTTTGGCGGCTGCTTTTTGGGAGTTGATTTTTTCAAAATTTGTTCTCCTTGATAATGTTTGTATTTCAGCGGACACGGCGAGCCGCGTCCCTACACTATTTTACGATATATCAGCTATCTCGAGATATCTGCTGCCGTGCTCCTTGATAAACTCCTTACGGCCCTCAAGGTTGTTTCCGAGCAGCACATCGAACATCTCGCGTGTAGCCTCGACATCAGTCGGACTTACCTTGATAAGTCGGCGCGTATCGGGGTTCATGGTGGTAAGCGACATCATGTCGGGATCGTTCTCACCAAGTCCTTTGGAGCGCTGGATAGTAAACTTCTTATCGCCTATCATACCGAGTATCTTAGTCTTTTCAGGCTCGGTATAAGCAAAATAGGTCTTGTCCTTTGTGGTTATCTCATAAAGCGGCGATTCTGCGATGTAAACATAGCCCTTTTCGATAAGGGTCGGGCAAAGCTCCTGTATCATCGTCAGAATGAGAGTTCTTATCTGGAAACCGTCTACGTCGGCATCGGTACAGATAACGATCTTGCTCCAGCGAAGGTTATCAAGATTGAACGTAGACAGATTCTTGTTTGCCTTTGTCTTGACCTCAACGCCACAGCCCAGCACCTTGATAAGGTTTGTGATTATCTCGCTCTTGAATATCTTCTCATGGCTTGCTTTAAGGCAGTTGAGTATCTTACCTCTTACGGGAATGACCGCCTGAAACTCCGCGTCACGCGCTAGTTTTACAGAGCCTAAAGCCGAGTCACCCTCCACGATGTA
>JAZQEQ010000227.1:0-4633 GCA_045539055.1 Oscillospiraceae bacterium
GCTCCCATCCAGAGCGGTATCATGACAACTGTTCACGCTTGGACAGGTGACCAGATGGTTCTTGACGGTCCTCACAGAAAGGGTGACCTTCGTCGTGCAAGGGCAGGCGCATGCAATATAGTTCCTAACTCTACAGGCGCTGCTAAGGCTATCGGCCTTGTAATTCCTGAGCTGAACGGCAAGCTGATCGGTTCTGCACAGCGTGTTCCTGTTCCCACAGGTTCCACAACAATCCTGACAGCTGTTGTTAAGGGTGCTGACGTAACTAAGGAAGGCATCAACGCTGCTATGAAGGCTGCTGCTTCCGCTTCCTTCGGCTACAACACAGACGAGATCGTTTCTTCCGACGTTATCGGTATGACATACGGTTCTCTGTTCGATGCTACACAGACAATGGTAGCTAAGATCGCTGACGACCTCTATGAGGTACAGGTAGTTTCCTGGTACGACAACGAGAACTCCTACACATCTCAGATGGTAAGAACAATCAAGTACTTCGCTGAGCTGTAATTCTTAATTGAATTAAAAAGAACTCCCCCGAGCTTCGGGGGAGTTTTGTTATACAGAAATACTCCCGAAAGAACGACTTTCGGGAGCTTGTGTTTTATGAAAGCTGCAGATAGAATTTAGTGCCGTTGTAACCGTATTTTATGCTTGCGGGTGAGCAGCCGTATCCTTTGAGGTCGGTATATACGGCGTTACCTTTGCTTCCTACCAGAGTATACAGCGCGTCTACGCAGGCATCCGAGCAGGTGATCGTTGTGCGCATCACACCGTTGTTGTAGTTCTTGGTAGCCTGAATTATCAGTGCCATATAAGCGGAATTTGCATTTGTGTAGATGGTAGTTCCTGACGCCTTGTAGTAGTTGTACTTGGTGGCTGTGCAGGTGGGGATGACAAACGGATTGTCGATCTTATGAGTTTTGGTGATGCCTGTCGTCGTAAGACCGAAGTATGTGTATTCGCACATAGGCTCGTCGCTGATGGGATCATCAAAGGTCACATCCATGTGGTACCAGCTGCCGTCAAGCTTTACAAGATTCCACATGTGCAAGCCGCCATTGGCCTTTCCGCCTACGCAGAATGCCTCGATACCGATAGACTGACAGATATATGCAAAAGCCTTTGCATAGCCCTCACACAGTGCCTGACCGTTTATCAGCGCACCGTCTGCGTCACGGATATACTCGCCGCCCTTGAGAGTGTAGTCGCAGCCGTTTATGATCGTATCGTGAATGTACTTTACTTTCTCAAACAGCGTTTCTTTTTTCATCGCTTCGTCGCCGATCTTCTTTACAGCAGCTTCAAGCACTGGCATTATCTTTGCTGCTTCGGCTGCGGTCCTGCCGTATTTCGGCTGGACATAATATACCTTGCCGCCACTGTATGAATAGCTGTATCCGCCCTTCAGCCAGAAGAACTGCGGGTTTTCATAGTCCATCGCGAAGAATGCCTTGTCAACATCATCAAGCGTTGCATTAAAATCTCGGACATCGATGGTGGAGGAGTGATCCTGAACACCCTCGTAAATAGCCGCATATATCTGCTTTTGCTTGTCGTTGAGAGTGTTGTAGGCGTATTTGGATTTGTAGCTTTGCAGCAGGCTCTCGCCTTCGATGATAGAGGAGGTCGAGTCTGCCTTGTTTATAGTGTATTTTCGGGTACTTATTACAGCAGACCAGCCGCTCTTATATGTGCGTATCTTAAGTGTCGAGGACGCGTTTATGGTTATGCCCTGTGCAGTGTAGAGCTTTGACGCGGTCGTCGGAGTGCTGCCGTCAAGCGTGTAGTAGAACTTAGCACCCGAAACAGGGCTGGAGATATACACCTTCTTAGCGCCTGTATATGTACCTGAAGCAAGACTTACCGTGAATTTCGGAACAAGCTTGTATGTGCGCGATGCAACAGCACTCTTAACACCGTTTTTCTTGGCATAGAACTTAATGGTTCCGTTCTTTGCAAAATAAACAGGCTTCGTGTACTGTTTATAAGTACTGCCACCGTTGGTACTGTAATAGATAGTAGCTCCCGGGGTAGCGCAGGAGAGCGTTACCTGAAGTGTACCGGAGCAGTAGTAGGATGCTGATTTGCGCGATGCAGTCGGAGTTGCAACAGTTGTCGCGGCCTCTGCGGTGACGTATGCGCCTACGAACTGCTGCACAGGCTCGCTGAACACACTTGTTGAGAGTATCGCAGCAGTAACAACAGCAAATAATCTGCTTTTCAGCTTCATCATCTTCCTCCTTTTGAAGTATATATGGAGCGTGCAGGATGATAACACCCTTTATTATCGTAGTTATTGCATTTTTATTATATCAGAATTTACATTTCATGTCAAGGAAAAGCTGCGTTTTTGTACTTGCAAAATTTACCGTGTTGTGCTATAATAAAAAATGTGTTTGTGAAAATATAAGCAAAGTCTGCTTTGAAAGGAAAATAATATGGAAAAAGTACAATGGAAGGGCGGCACACTGCTCTCTCCAGTGCCTGCCGTGTTGGTAAGCTGCGGCACTGTTGAAAAGCCCGCTGCGATAACTATTGCCTGGACAGGAATAATCAATTCCGATCCACCCAAGACCTACATATCGGTAAGACCCAGCCGCAACAGCTACAATATTATAAAGGAAAGCGGCGAGTTTGTAATAAACATGATGCCGTCAAGCTTCGTGCGTCAGGTGGACTACTGCGGAATAAAGAGCGGCAAGCACGAGGATAAGCTTGCAAAGCAGCGCCTCACAGCGCAGCCGAGCAACATCGTATCTGCGCCGCAGATAGAGCAGTGTCCCATCTCGCTTGAGTGCAAGGTGACGGACGTGCTCCCTCAGGGCAGTCACGATATGTTTATTGCCGAGATAGTTTCGGTAAACATCGCTGAGCACCTTATCGATGAAAAGGGCAGGCTGATGATAGAAAAGGCTGGCCTTATGGCTTATGCGCATGGAACATATTTCGCGCTGGGCAAGAAGATAGGCAGCTTCGGCTTCTCTGTAAAACCGAAGAGAGCAAAGAATCCTCACTACAAGAAAAAGAAGAAGTGATACAATGGTAAACATAGGCAATGAATGGGATAAGCTGCTTGCGGAGGAGTTCAGAAAGGACTACTACCTGCGTTTGCGCGAGTTCCTTAAAGCTGAATACAGCAGCCGCAACATATTTCCGCCGATGAATGATATATTCAACGCGCTGCGCTACACCTCGTACAGCGATGTCAAGGCTGTGATACTCGGACAGGACCCTTACCATGGTATGGGTCAGGCACATGGACTGTGCTTCTCGGTGAAAAGGGGAGTTCAGCCTCCGCCGTCGCTTCAGAACATATTCAAGGAGCTGAACGCCGATCTCGGGATACAGCCGCCAAGCCATGGCGAGCTTACCGCGTGGGCGAAAAGCGGTGTGCTGCTGCTTAACACTGCGCTTACCGTGCGCGAGGGTCAGGCTAACAGCCATCGCGGACAAGGCTGGGAGATACTCACCGACCGCGTTATTGAGCTTTTGAACGAGCGACAGCAGCCGATAGTTTTCATTCTGTGGGGCGGCAACGCGCGCGCAAAGGCAAAGCTTATCACAAATCCCGCGCACCTTGTGCTTCAGTGCGCTCACCCGAGTCCGCTTTCGGCTTACAACGGCTTTTTCGGCTGCAGGCATTTCTCAAAGACGAATGAGTTTCTCAAGAGAAATGGTGTCGAGCCTATCGACTGGAGGCTGGAGCCGTGAAAAGAGTCATTTTATTGATAACTGTGCTTATCGCGGCGGTTGTGCTGTGTTCGTGCGCGGCAGACAGCAGCGGCGGACTTGAAACTGTTGTTGTGAACGGAAAGACAGTTGATCTCACGCTGGGCAGCGATGATATAGAACAGATCCTCGGCGATGTTTATGGCGCGCAGGCAGAATCTATATTTGAGCCGTACGGCGAGGATATTCTGCTTTGCTGTGTGGAGTACGTTGATGAAGCGACATACAGCGGAGAAATGTATGTGGCAAATAAGGTCGACAGCGGCGAGCCGGTAGGCGTTACCGTGTGGCGTGGAATGTCGGCAGATATGTCGCACACGCAGTACAAAAATGCTTACGATGGGGCTTACAGCTCTGTTTATGAGGACTGGGGCGGAGATTTCGACCACTATCTGATAGCGCAGGCAGACGGTGTGATGCTCTCTCCGAGCGAATATGAAGCTGCGGCGGAAGCCGCTCAGATGTCCGCATACGGATATCTGGTCTCCGAAGTGGAAAGCGGAAAGATAGGGGAGCTTGTCATGATGCAGAATTACTTTGACGGCGAGACCTGCTTTCACTGTGCGCATTACATATTTAAAAGCAAAAACAATATAACGGAGTAAATGATGACAATACTGAACATGATATCAACGGCAGCAGATACTGCCGAAGCAAAGCCGTTCAATATAATGGATGTGCTTTCGTCTATTGACGGAGTTATTGCGATACCGCTTATGGTGCTTATCCTTTTCGGCGGCATTTTCATCACGATACGAACAAGAGGCGTTCAGTTCCGAAGACTCGGCAGAGCGCTCAAATACATGGTAAAGAACGAGGAGAGCGGCGACGGCGACGTAAGCAGCTTCGGTGCGCTTTGTACCGCGCTTTCCGCGACTATCGGCACGGGCAACATCGTAGG
>JAZQEQ010000228.1:0-2047 GCA_045539055.1 Oscillospiraceae bacterium
GCGGTTCATCAGCTTCAGTATGCGGTTGCTTCCCGACTGCACAGGCAGGTGGAAGTGCCTTGTGACCTTCTCGCACGCGGCAATAGTATCGACCAGCTCGCGGGTCGCGTCCTTGGGGTGGCTGGTCATGTAGCTTATGCGGAACTCACCCTCTATGTCGTTGATACGCTTTAAAAGCTCTGAGAAATTCGTTCCCTCGGTCTTTCCGAAGCTGTTTACGTTCTGCCCGAGCAGCAACAGCTCCTTGCAGCCGCCCTGCACAAGCTCCCTGCATTCACGAAGTATATCTTCGGTATCGCGCGAGCGCTCTCTGCCTCGTACATAAGGCACTATGCAGTAGGTGCAGAAGTTGTTGCAGCCGTACATTATCGGTATGCTGGCCTTTAAGCTGCTCTCGCGGCGAAGCGGGATGCCCTCCGCGATGACACCGTCGCACTGCGGTATCGACACCTGTTTTTTATGCGTTGTCAGTGCCTCATATATTATCTGCGGCATGGTGTGCAGAACATGCGTACCGAATATGATATCAACATTGGGATAGCTTCTGCGCATCTTCTCTGTGATGTGCTCCTGCTGCACCATGCAGCCGCACACTCCGATAAGCATATCGGGATTTTCTTTCTTAGCCTTTTTCAGCGCACCAACATTGCCAAAGACCCTGTCCTCGGCATTTTCACGCACCGCGCAGGTGTTGAACAGCACAAGGTCCGCACCCTCGGGGCTTCCCGAAAAGCCGTAGCCCATCTCCGCCAGCATTCCCTTTATCTTCTCGCCGTCGCTCACATTCTGCTGACAGCCGAAGCTGTGCACATGCGCTATGGGCGGCTGCTCGCGCTCAGAATTCAGCTCCGCGACCTTGCGGATAAACTCCTGCTGCACCGCCATCTCATCGGCAGTTATTTTAGTTGTCATAGCATCATTCCTTTGTAAATTTATATTACATCAAGTAGAATTAAATCTAATTTTTACACAAAGTCGCGAAAATCAACGTGTTTTGGCGAATGTCACCGCATAAACAGCCTTTGCACCTGCGTCTTTCAACAGACCTGCAATAGCCGAAACAGTCGCGCCTGTTGTCGAAACATCATCTACAAGCAGTATAATCTTATCCGAAATATACTTATTGTCGCGAATTTTGTAGGATCTTCGGGCATTTTCCAGTCTTTCTGCCGCATTAAGCCGCTTCTGCTCCTTCTTGCCCTTTTGCACACCGAGAACTCTCCTGAACGGCTTTCTGCCGCGCCTTGCGATGTCCTTCGCTATCTTCTCCGCCTGCGCATAGCCAAGCTCGCGCTTTCGTTTACGCGCGGTCGGGACAGCCGTTATAATATCAACCTCGCCCATAAGCTCTCCCACAAGCTCCGTCATCATAACCGCGAAAGTTTCGTAAGAATACGCATATCCACCGTTCTTCATTCGAAGCACCGCAAGCCTCGCTCTGCCGTCATAATAACAGCACGACAGCAGCCTGTCCACATTCTCGGGAGCTGCGAGCGGCTCTGTTATGAATTCAAGCTTGCCGTAACAGCTATCGCACCAGTAATCCGCCATTCCAACGACCTCGTCGCAGAACGGACAGCGGTTAGGCAGCACCAGCGATACTGCTCTGCGGCGCAGCTCATACAGCCTATACAAAGTGATCCTCCAGCATCGGCTTCAGACAGGAATACCTCAGCGCACGGCGATCATTTTCGACCATGCTCTGTATTTTTCGGCTCGTTCCGATTACTATCAGTATATTTTTTGCTCTTGTTACCGCAGTGTATAACAAATTCCGATATGTAAGCCTGTCCATTCCATTCGGAAGCGGTATTATCACGGCAGGATATTCACTGCCCTGGCTTTTGTGTATCGTCACCGCGTAAGCGTGCTCGACGCGTTTGAGCATCTCAGTATCATAAACAGCAGTGCGTCCGTCAAAATCTATCTCAATGCGGTCATTCGCACGGTCTGCACTCCTGACTATACCGATGTCGCCGTTAAAGATGCCGTGGGACTTCTCCGCCCCTCTTCCCCACTCCACATCATAGTCGTTCTTGGTCTGCAT
>JAZQEQ010000229.1:0-1719 GCA_045539055.1 Oscillospiraceae bacterium
AGATCCATGCCGGGACCCTTTTCCCATGTGCCGTGCTCGGCTGTCTTGTGACCGTAGGGGATAGCATAGTATGTGTCGAATGCGCGGAAATGGTCGATACGGAGCATATCAAAGCAGTCGCCTGCCTTGCCGATACGCTTCAGCCACCATTTGTAATTATCCTTTTTCATAGCATCCCAGTTATAGAGAGGATTTCCCCACAGCTGACCTGTCGCGGAGAAATAGTCGGGTGGAACGCCTGCAACGCGCGAGGGATTTCTGCGCTCGTCAAGCTCGAACAGCTCGGGCTGTGCCCATACGTCAGCGCAGTCGGGCGAAACGTAGATCGGGATGTCGCCGATAAGCTGGATCCCGTTCTTGTTGCAGTAACGGTGGAAGCGATCCCACTGACGGAAGAAGATATACTGCACGAACTTCACAAAGCGTATCTCCTCGGAAAGCTCCTTGCGGTAAAGCTCGATAGCCTCGGGGACGCGCATCTTGATGTCCTCGTCCCAGTCCGACCACGGTCTGCCGCCGAACTTTTCCTTGAGTGCCGTGAACAGCGCGTAATCCTCAAGCCAGTCGCGCTCGTCTATCATGAACGAGGTGTAGCCCACATCGTCCGTAAAGCTCTTGAAAGCCTCTCGCAGAAGCTTCATTTTTGTGCGCGTGACCTTTTCGTAGTCAACGTATGACGGGTCTGCGCCGAAATCCGCAGCCTCGCACATCTCGCGCGTGATATAGCCGTTCTCCACAAGCTCGTCAAGGTCGATGAGCAGGGGATTTCCCGCAAAGGTGGAAAAGGGCTGGTATGGCGAGTCGCCATAGCCCGTGGGACCTATCGGCAGCACCTGCCAGTATTTCTGACCCGCGTCCTTCAGCCAGTCGGCGAACTTCTCCGCTTCCTTACCGAATGTGCCTATACCATAGGGTGACGGCAGGCTGGTTATATGCATAAGTATTCCGCAGCTTCGCATGGTATTGCTCCTTTAAAATGAGTTTGCTTTAGTATATGCCGATTAATTGCTTTTACGCAGTTTTATTCTTCACAATCAAGCACACCGTCGCCATCGATATCGTGGGAATCCGGAACATTGCTGCCGATCATATCTCTGCCGCGTACATAGTACTTGTCGCGCTGGAACGTTACTGCATCGTCGATCAGGCGCTTAGCCTCGCGCGGCTTCTTGATGCACTTTATCTCCTTTGTGGGAGTATCGGAGTCCTTTGACAGCAGCTTCAGTGTGCCGCAGCCGAAGATCCTCTGTCCCAGAGGAAGCTGCAGCGACATATCATACACACGGTACAGCTCTATCTCGTCCTCGCGGATATTCAGAAAGCCTATTTTTGTAACGATCTTTGTTTCGGTCAGGATATAGCGTGTAAAGGATATCGGCATACCGAGTATGCGCTTCTTGCCTGTCCAGAGTATCTCACCGTAGTCGCGTTCAAGCTTTTTTAAGTTTGCCATGATATTCATTCCTTTCGCATTGTTTATCGGTTATAGTAATCCGCACCGCCGCCTGATGACGACAGCTCGCGTATCTTTTCCTGTATCCTTCTGTATTCAGCCGAAGCCGCACTCGAGCCCTTTGTCCTGAGGTACACATCAGCCTGCACACGGCGGAAGAACAGCTCCTCACCGAAAAAGCGCTCCATACGCTGTATCTCGGGATAAGTGTACACTCTCGACAGAAACATCAGATTTTCCTTGGGCTTTGTATTCTGCTCAAGTCC
>JAZQEQ010000230.1:0-17176 GCA_045539055.1 Oscillospiraceae bacterium
TACGCTTGCGCTGTATTTTTCGGAAAGCTTAGCAGCAAGCGCCTTGCTTTCGGCTGAGTCGGGATCCTGACAGTTCATCAGCACAACAAACGGCTTGTTTATTTCAGAAAGCTCAGAAATGATGCGCTCCTCAGCTTCCTCGTACTCCTCACGCGGAATGTCTGTTATACTGCCATCGGTGGTGATAACGATGCCTATAGTCGAATGTTCAGTAATTACCTTGCGCGTACCGACTTCGGCGGCCATGTTGAAGGGTATTTCCTCGTCAAACCACGGTGTTACGACCATGCGCGGAGCCTCATTCTCGATGTAGCCGATCGCGCTTGGAACTATGTAACCGACGCAATCGATGAGGCGGACGTTCATATTGACTCCATCCTCTATCTCAATAGAAACTGCCTCCTCAGGAACGAATTTTGGCTCGGTCGTCATGATGGTCTTGCCTGCTGAGGACTGCGGAAGCTCGTCATTTGCGCGTTCGCGACGGTAGTCGTCGGCTATGTTAGGAATAACTAGCGCGTTCATAAATCGGCTTATGAAGGTGGATTTACCTGAGCGTACAGGCCCAACTATGCCGAGATAGATATTTCCGCCTGTGCGGCGCGAGATATCGGAATAGATCGAATTGTTCATATATCTTCTCCTTTTCAGATGGCAGGGATCAGAATCATGCCAGAAAGCAGCATATCCCTGTCCTCAATATCATTTTCCGTCATTATTGCATCGACTGAGGTACTGTACCTCTTTGCGATGCTCCAGCTGTCCTCGTTGCCGTCTGCGTAGCAGATGCGAAGTGCGTAGTCATTCTGCTTTGATTTTGGCTTATCTTCGTTTACTGTGACGTATTCGATCATTTCGATGATATCACACTCAGAGAGGTCTGCGCTGATTTCCAGCCTTGCAGAGATATCAAGTGCACCGTCCGAACCGATGGAATAATCAACATCGCAGCACCTTGCGGTAAAGTCAATTTCACTGATCTCATGATCAGTATCTGCTTTAATTGCTGTTTCAAAGCCATCCTGCTTTTCGATGCAGCTGGGAACACCCTCAGCATTTTTACATATCGCTCTGTAACAGATAGCGCCTGAAAGCACGAGCTCGCCGTTTTCTTCTCTGCATGTAAGATTGTAGATATCAGCTGAACAGTCCATTACGGCAGCGATCTCGCTGCCCTGTGATCCGCAAGTCCCCTTTACTGTAATAGCCTTGTCGATATGACTGCTGTTACGGAGCATTTTCGTCTGCTTGATCGAATGTTCTGTTTCGTACTCGGTAGAGAATACATCACATGGGATCTCAAGGGTGCTTTCTTTCTTGCATATCATTCGTGTTACCGCAAGTACGTTGCAGCCAAGTATTCCGCTGTCTGATGAGCAGGAAAGCTCGCAATTGAGTATATCGATCTCAGCATTGCAGCTATATGTGTCATCTATGCCGTCAATATCAATTATCTGACTGACAGGAATGTCAGCGCTCATGCTTTCGATAATGCTGCATCCGTTCGTATCTTCCTGCTTCACTCCATAGGCTGCGTTTACGGTGATCATGCCTTTAACTATGGCTTTGTCTGCGATGATGCGTACCTCGTTGATCTTAGGGATGGCATTACTTCTCATTATGAAAGCGATTCCAGCTGCACCTGTTTCGATCTCCTCTTTGCAGCTGAACTGTTTTTCTGCTGTAAGTATCTCGCCGCAGCAATCGGTCGATCTGGTCTTTATCTCAATATTGCGCGGCATTACAGGAACGGCACAGCTTTTGATCGCTGATATTCTGACTTTTGTGCTGACTGCTCCTCTTACATCGATCCTTCTGCCGCTCACTGCGCGGCAATTGCAATAGTCAGGGCGAGACTCAAGCTTCACAAGCATATCGGCAGTATCGGCGGTGATGCTTTTCCCGAGATCTATTGTCTTTGAGTAGGTGTACTTCTGTTCGATGCAGTTTATGTTGTTTTCGCCATCAGCAAGATAAAGCACCTTGATATCCACACAGCCGTCCAACATTAACTTTGAATCACCAAGCATATTGTATGCAAGGATCTTAGGTGTAAGGCGACAGCTCAGGATCTTGAAAATTTCGGGGTAGTAATCCGGCAATACATAATCAAGCTCAACACCTTGCTCTGTAAAGCCGTCAAATACGATCTCGCTGATGCTTATCGTATTGTTTTTTCTGCTTAGTTCTTCCATTGTGTGATCCTCCTCTTAGTACAAGTGCCTATTGGCTTGTTCAGTGAAATATATGCTTGTATGGAGCAGGTTATGATAGGGTAAAGAAAAAAGTTCGGAACTTGCAGAAAAATCGTCAAAAAACATTTGAAATTATAGCAATTTTGTGGTATACTATTATTGTGCGTTATTATGTCTGCATATCTCGGGCTTTTTCTGAAATAATATTATTATGTATATTTTCAGAAAGGGTGATAGAATGAGCGATAATAATGAGAATTTCGATGAAGAACAGAGTCAGCAGACCGATAACGGTATCGTTGCTTCGGTAAATGCGCGGCACAATATCCATTGCCTTACTGTCATAGGTCAGGTCGAGGGGCATTATATACTGCCACCGCAAAATAAGACTACAAAGTATGAGCATATCATACCTGCGCTGGTCGCCATTGAGGAGGATCGCACCATTGAGGGGCTTCTGATCGTCCTTAATACGGTCGGCGGTGATGTGGAAGCAGGACTTGCTATTTCCGAGCTTATTGCCGGAATGTCAAAGCCAACTGTTTCTATTGTAGTCGGAGGCGGACACTCTATCGGCGTTCCGCTTGCGGTGAGTGCGGATGTAAGCTTTATCGTACCATCCGCTACAATGACGATACACCCCGTTCGTATGAATGGTATGGTGCTTGGTGTTCCGCAGACTATGTCCTATTTTGAAAAGATGCAGGACAGGATAACACGTTTTGTTACTGCGAACAGTAAAATGACCTCGCGGCGCTTCAAGGAGCTTATGATGGAAAAAGATGAGCTTGTCATGGATGTAGGCTCGGTGCTTGATGGTCAGACAGCCGTAAAAGAGGGGCTTATCGACCGACTTGGTGGATTGTCTGATGCTGTTGAATGTCTTTATGACCTTATTGAGGACAAAACTGCCGGTTCCAAAAAACAGAGATCGGCTAAGCGGGGGACAGCGGCAAATGCAACCACAAAACGTAAATCGAGCACATCGCGCGGTGATATGCGCGGATCTGATGTAAGAACTGCAACTTCGCAGCTTAACAGTGGAGATTGGAGCGGAGAGCGATGATCTATACTATCGTTGATCTTGCAGATGTGTTCGCAGACAATTCCGTGCCGACCATTTCTTTTAAGAGAACGCGTAATGGCTTCGCTGAGTACGTTACACTTAATGGTAAGCAGCAGATGCGCAGGTTGATTTCAACTGTGCCGTCAGATTATCTTAATTTATAAGGACCCGTATTCGGGTCTTACATACAAAAGGGGAATAATATGGATTACATAAACGTTATAATTCAGGCGATCGTACAGGGCCTGACTGAATTTTTACCTGTATCAAGTTCGGGACACCTTTCGGTGGTCCAGCACGTTACGGGTATGAGCGGCGAGGAAGCGAATCTTCTGATGATAGTACTTCATCTTGGAACTTTAGTAGCTGTTTTTGCTGCTTTCTGGAAAACGATCTGGGGAATGATAAAGGAATTCTTCCTCACATTCAAAGATATTTTTACAGGTAAATTCTCATGGCGAAACATGAACGGCAACCGCAGGATGATGTTCATGGTGATCATCGCTACACTTATACTGGTTCCTGTATATCTTTTCGAGGAATTCTTCACGTCACGTTCAGGTGATGGTGATATAGTTTTCGAGGGCGTGGCATTTTTGTTTACCGCTTTACTTTTGTTCCTTTCAGATAAATGCTCCCACGGTGCGAAGCTTGGTGAGGATATGAAAGTTAAAGATGCGGTAACTGTCGGACTGTTTCAGTGCGTTGCGCTCTTTCCGGGTGTTTCGCGCTCCGGCTCTACAACAGCCGCCGGCCTTTTCTGTGGTCTAGAAAAGCAGACAGCCGTGACATTTGCCTTTGTTCTCGGAATTCCCGCGATACTCGGAGGAAGCGTTTTGGAGCTTGGTGAGGCATTGAAATCTGATATGCAGTTGGATTGGGTTGCGCTTGGAATTGGCTTTGTCGTTGCTGCTGTTGTAGGCTTTCTTGCGATAAAGCTTGTTGCATGGCTCATTAAAAAGGACAGATTCAAGATCTTCGGCGTGTATACACTGATACTTGGTATCGCTTGTGTAGCTGCCGGTATTTGGGAGCACGTTACAGGAAATTCGATCTTCATGCTTTTACAGCAATGATTCGATAAATGCAAAGTCAATCTTAGTAAAAAAGTAAAGGAAGCTAGGACATCATGGCGGAAAATAAAAAAACTTCTAATAATGCAAAAGCCAAAGGCGCATCTAAGACGAGCTCATCCTCAAGAGCAAAGGCTTCTATTGAAAAAGAGAAGCAGCGGCTGCGTGAGGAAGCTCTCGAAAGGGAAAAGCACAGTCGCTGGCTGACTTCGGTTATCATGTTTGCTGTTGGTCTTTTCCTTACGCTCTGCGCTGTTATTCCGGGAGGAATAGGTGAGGGCTGGAGAGTCCTTTTCGATTTCATGCACGGTATGTTCGGATACTCTGCATTTCTTATAGGTCCGTCCGTAATTTATATCGCACTTTTGGTTTCGGGCGAAAATACCCGAAAAAAGATAAGAACTGCGACTGTCAGCCTTGTGCTGCTTGCCGTGATGGTGAGCGCGATCGTACAGATATTTGCTGTCGGAGTATCTGATGCAAAGGATATGTTTGAGTTCTTTGGTGATCTTTATGTGGATGGTTATATGTTCCGCGGTGGTGGTGTGCTGGCAATGATCCTTGGCTCTCCGCTGCTTCTGCTTGGTCAGATGGGTGCGAGCATCATCATTATTATCCTTGCACTTGTTTATTTCCTTGTCATTTCAAAGATCACGGTCGTTGATTTTGTCAGACGTATTTCCGATCCTGTTAAAAAGACTAAGAACAAGGTCGTTGAAAATCACAAGCGCCGTGTTGAGGAGCGTGCTCTTGCTGAGGAAGAATATCAGCGTCTTGAACAGGAACGTATCCTTGCTGAGATCGATAATGAAGTTGCTGAGCGCGAGAACGCAGAACGTCTTAGCCGCATAGCTCACAGTGTCGATGAGGACGTTGCTGCTGAAAAGGCGGAGAAGATCGCTCCTGACGCGACAGGAAAAACAGTACCCCCTGTTGAAACTAAGCCAGAGCCGCCTAATCTTATACAGGAACAGAATGATGACAGTCGCGAGTACATGAAGGCGCTTCAGGATTTCATCATGGAGAAGAACAAGGCTGTTCTTGAGGAAGCAGAGGAAAAGGAGCGTGATCCGCTTGAGGATAAGGATGGCGAGCTCGTTCCTATTATGGAAGCTATAAACCGTTTCAATTCCGAGAATTCTTCAAATGAACCTGTAAGAGAGATAGTTGACGCTCCTGTTACAGATATTTCGACTTCTGACGAAGCAGAGCTTCCTTTTGATATGGAGGATGTTGTTGAAAAGGTGCCTGAGCCGCTTCCTATGTCGGGTAAGATACCTCAGGTCCAGAAAAAGCCTGAAATACCTGCCGAAGCTGCAAAGCCCGCTGAAAAGCCAGTTACCGCAGCACCTGCCAAGAATAACGAACAGAGTCAGATAAAGCTCAGCGACGTTTACACGTTGCCACCTATGACTCTTCTCAATCCTGTTGAGAAAAAGCTTACACAGTCTGATATCCAGACTGAGATCGACCGTAACTCTGAAACTCTCGTAGAAACACTCAAGAGCTTCGGTGTACAGACCAAGATCGTCGGCGTCAGCCGAGGCCCGTCTGTAACTCGTTATGAGCTTCAGCCTGCTCCTGGTGTAAAAATCAGTAAAATTACAAATCTTGTTGATGATATAGCGCTTAACCTTGCTGCAGCAGGTGTAAGAATCGAAGCTCCTATTCCTAATAAGGCAGCTGTCGGTATCGAAGTTCCCAATAAACAGAAGGATACAGTATTCTTCCGTGAGCTTGTTGATACTTCTGACTTCAAAAAGAGCTTTGATAAAAAGCTTGAAACCGTTCTTGGTAAGGACATCAGCGGCGAAACTGTTACCTGTAATGTTGCAAAGATGCCGCATCTGCTTATTGCTGGTACAACAGGTTCAGGTAAATCTGTTTGTGTAAACTCGATCATCATGAGTATTCTCATGAAGTCCACTCCAGAGGACGTCCGTCTTATCATGATCGACCCTAAGAAGGTTGAATTTATGATGTACAACGGAATTCCTCATCTGCTTATTCCTGTAGTCACCGACCCGAAAAAGGCGGCTGGTGCGCTGGCTTGG
This sequence comes from Oscillospiraceae bacterium, assembly GCA_045539055.1. Lineage (GTDB taxonomy): Bacteria > Bacillota > Clostridia > Oscillospirales > Ruminococcaceae > CAG-115. The sequence goes on from JAZQEQ010000230.1 coordinate 6,389, forward strand.
GCAGTTAATGAGATGCTCAACCGTTATAAGATGTTCTCTGAGAACAATGTCCGCGATTTTGGCGGTTTCAATGAGCTTGCAGCCGATCCCAACAGCGGACTTAAGAAGATGTCGCATATCGTTATCTTTATAGATGAGCTTGCCGACCTTATGATGGCGTCGCCTAAGGATGTCGAGGACAGCATCGTTCGTCTTGCGCAGATGGCGAGAGCAGCAGGTATGCACCTTGTAATTGCAACACAGCGTCCTACTGTGAACGTAGTTACAGGCCTTATCAAGGCTAATATCCCCAGCCGTATCGCGCTGATGGTGGCTTCGCAGATGGACAGCCGAGTTATACTTGACGGCGGTGGCGCTGAAAAGCTGCTTGGTAACGGTGATATGTTGTATATGCCTGTCGGAATGCCGAAGCCCGTGCGTGTACAGGGCTGTTATGTGTCGGATAAGGAAGTAGAGCGTACTGTTGATTTCATCAAACAGACATTTGCCGCTGAGTATGATGAAAGCATCATGGAAGAGATCGAGCGCCAGACCGAAATGGTATCTTCCGGCGACGGTAAGCCTGCGGCAGGCGGCACTTCTGATGGTGACTTTGATACCGAGGACGAAAAGCTCGAAGAAGCTATCGAATACGTTGTAGAAGCAGGACAGGCAAGTACCTCGGCTCTGCAACGAAGATTCAAGCTTGGCTACGGCAGAGCGGCACGTCTTATAGACATAATGGAGCAGATGGGCGTTGTCGGTCCCTTTGAGGGTAGCAAGCCTCGTCAGGTACTTATGACAAAGCAAGAGTGGTATGAGCGAAAGCTTCAGCAGAAATGATCATGCTTAAATGTGTAAAATACGAAGTGGATTTCTTTTGAAAGGAATGAATATGAAAAGATTATTTGTGATTTTCTGCACTTTAGCAATATGTGCAGCTACTTTTACTGCCTGTGGTAGATCAGATGAACAACTGCTTAATGAGGAAGCAATGTATGTTTATAATATCGTAAAGAAGTACGATATTGAAAAGCCTGTATCCTCACGATATACTTACAATTTTGCACTCGATACCGAAAACATCAGCGAAACACTTGGTGTCGACCTCGTTGAAGAACTCAATGAACATTTCGGTGATAGCAAAAGTGATTACAAGATCTCTATCAAGCTGGACAGCGACGGAGATCTGGATGGAGTTATGATCTGGTTCAGAAATGAGTTTGACGAGGCGTGGGCAAGGGGCGATTATGATGCGAAATCCGTTACATGCGGTGAATATTCAGAGTGATCGTTCTTTCCCCTAAATGATCTTTCTTCTTATAAAGTAACGCAATATAATTAGTTATAAAGAGAGGACTACAAATATGCCCTTTTTACCTGTATCAAAACAGGATATGATAGAACGAGGAATAGAGCAGCTTGACTTTATCTGCTTCACGGGTGACGCATATATCGACCACCCTACATTCGGAATTGCAATAATCTCCCGAATGATCGAAGCCGCAGGCTTTACTGTCGGAATCATTGCACAACCTGTTACCGACGCCGATTACAAGAAGCTAGGCAGACCTAAATATTGCTTTATGGTCACAGGCGGAAATATCGACAGCATGGTGTCAAATTATACCGTTGCGCTGAAGAAACGTAACGATGACGCCTATTCCGCAGGAGGCAGGGGCGGAAAGCGCCCTGATCGTGCCCTGACAGTGTATTGCCGCAAGCTGAAACAGCTTTACCCTGATGTTGAGATCTCGGTCGGAGGTCTTGAGGCTTCTTTGCGTCGATTTGCACATTACGATTACTGGAACGATTGCGTGATGCCTTCGGTCCTTGTCGATACAGGCGCTGATCTGCTTATGTACGGCATGGGCGAGGTAACTCTTTCTGAGATGCTCAATAATTTCAAGGCAGGAATGAAGTTGTCTGAGATGCATGATCTGCGAGGAACGTGTTATCTTACAAAGCCTGAAAACACTCCGATCGGAGCTGTACAGTGTGATTCGTTTGAGATCGTTCGTGACAACAAGAAAGCATACGCAAAGGCCTGCAAAAAGCAGTATGACGAGCAGGACGAGGTCTACGGAAGAACTATCGTTCAGCGCCACGGTAACATGATGCTGGTGCAGAATCCTCCTCAGAGAAGTGTGACCCAGTCAGAATTTGACTATACTTATGAGCTTCCTTATATGCGAGCGTATCATCCCATGTACGAAAAGGACGGCGGTGTGCCTGCAATTCAGGAAGTGGAATTCTCAATAACCCATAATCGTGGTTGCTTTGGATTTTGTAACTTCTGTTCTATTGCGCTTCATCAGGGTCGACGTATTCAGACTCGTAGCGAGGAGTCCGTCTATAACGAGGCTGTAATGCTTTCAGAAAAACCTAATTTCAAGGGTTATATCCACGATGTAGGAGGTCCTACTGCAAATTTCCGTCAGCCATCATGCAAAAAGCAAGACGAGCATGGAATGTGCAAGGGTAAAAAGTGCCTTGCACCTACACCGTGTAAAGCCCTTGTTGCAGACCACAGTGATTATCTGAAGCTGCTTCGCAGATTGCGCTCTATAAAAAAGGTAAAAAAGATATTCATTCGCTCGGGTATTCGTTACGATTATATTCTGGCTGATAAGAATACAGAGTTCCTCGACGAGCTTGTTGAGCACCATGTAAGCGGACAGCTTAAGGTCGCACCTGAGCATGCGAGCAACAAAGTGCTTGACTATATGGGAAAACCGCATATCGAAGTATATGAGGACTTTGAGAAGCGTTTCTATGCGTCGACAAGAAAGTGCGGTAAGGAGCAGTATCTGGTTCCGTATCTGATGTCTTCTCATCCTGGCTGTACTCTTGCTGAAGCCGTTGAGCTTGCTGTATTTCTTAAAAAGCACAATATCCGACCTGAGCAGGTTCAGGACTACTATCCTACACCAGGTACCATTTCGACGGCGATGTTCTATACAGGACTTGATCCGTATACGATGGAGCCTGTATTCGTACCGCGTTCAAAGGAAGATAAGGCAATGCAGCGTGCGCTTTTGCAGTATTTCAAGCCCGAAAACAGGCAGCTTGTAGAAAAAGCGCTTATTATGGCTAAGCGTCGTGATCTTATTGGCTTTGGCAAAGAATGCCTTATTGCTCCGTCAGATCCAAGAACGCATATTTCCCGTCCTAATTCCGAAAGGGGCAGAACAAATGGCAAGAAAACGCCGAAGAGCGGCCAGAAGAAAAAACAGGAAAAAAAGAAAAAGTAACTGGCTATATATCGCTTTCTCTGTGCTTATGCTATTTGCTATCGTCATTTTTGTGAATGAGCATTGGCTGCACAGCAGCTTTATTCCATCACTTTCAGACATCTATCAGACTCTTGGTATCATAAAACGACCTAAGGTCGAGGTTCAGCAGGATGAGATCGCGGTGCATTTTATTGATGTCGGACAGGCTGATTGTGCGGTTATTATCACTCCTGACAAGACTATGCTGATCGATTCGGGTGAGTCTGAAACTGCTTCCGAGGTCATCAGCTATCTTCGTGATTTCGGTGTAAGGAAATTGGATTATGTTATCGGCACTCATCCTCATTCGGACCACATGGGCGGAATGGCCAAGATCCTTAACGCGTTTGAAGTAGGCGAATTTATAATGCCTGAGATACCTGATGAGCATATCCCCACCGCAAATTTTTATAGCAATATGCTTGAAGTAATCGAGCGCAAAGGTATTATGGCTTCTTATTCACAAAACGGCAGAGTGATCAAGCTTTGCGAGGGAACTTCTCTGGAATTACTTGGTCCTGTTGGAAATGGTTACGAGGATCTTAATAATTATTCGATAGTTGCTAAGCTTACAAGCGGAAACATCAGCTTTCTTTTTACAGGAGATATGGAAAAAGAAGCGGAAATACATCTGTTGCTGAGCATGCAAGACCTGCATGCTGATGTTCTGAAAGTTGGTCATCATGGTGGCGCATCCTCCAGCAGCTTTGAGTTCGTTTCGCTCGTTGATCCTCAATACGCTGTTATCAGTGTCGGTATTGACAATGATTATGGACATCCGTCTGAAGCGGCAACTAAACGTCTTAAGGCTTTAGGATGCAAGATACTGACTACAATGATGTATGGCGATATTGTATTTGTTACGGACGGTAATACTCTTAAGTATACTTCCACTAATGAGATCAGGGAGGCGGCATAATGATAGTTGACCGTATTGAAAACGGATTTGCAGCGGTCGAAAGGGAAGATGGTTCTTTTTTTGAAATACCACTGTCGGAGTTGCCTGTAAGTGTTCACGAGGGCAGCGTTCTCGTCTGTAACTGCGAAGGGTATGCTTTGGACATTCTGGCTGAAAGAAAATTACGGGAAAGAAATTCTATTAAAACGAAACGGTTGTTTAAATAAAACCAAAGCTCCGATGAAAAACTCGGAGCTTTGCTTCGTCAAACTGCACAAAATGCGTTGATTCAATTCCGCTATTACAATTAAAACCACGTTTTTTTACTTTAGTGCTTGTAGCGGCGCAAAAAAAGTTGTATAATAACCTTTGGTGTAAAATCAAGTATACAAAAGAAAGAGATGTTGAAAAGTGTTAAGAGAAGATTTAAGAAACATAGCAATCATTGCGCACGTTGACCACGGTAAGACTACTCTTGTAGATGAGATGTTAAAGCAGGGTGGAGCGTTCCGTGATAATCAGGTCGTAAACGATCGAGTTATGGATAGCAATGATATTGAAAGAGAGCGTGGAATCACTATTCTCGCAAAGAATACCGCTTGTATGTACAATGGCGTAAAGATCAATATCGTTGATACTCCCGGACATGCTGACTTCGGCGGCGAGGTAGAGCGTATCCTTAAGATGGTAAATGGCGTGCTGCTGCTTGTTGACTCCTTTGAGGGTACAATGCCGCAGACTCGTTTCGTGCTTCAGAAAGCTCTGGAGCTTGGTCATAAGATCATTGTTGTAGTTAACAAGACTGACCGTCCCGACGCTCGTAATAAGGAAGTTGTTGACGAGGTGCTGGAGCTTCTGCTTGACCTTGATGCCACTGAAGAACAGATCGACAGCCCTGTTGTTTTCTGTTCAGGCAGAATGGGTGTAGCTTCTTTCTCTCCCGATCACATGGGTACAGATTTCAAGCCCCTTTTCGACAAGATCATTGAGCATATCGATCCTCCTGAGGGCGACGTCGACGGCGAGCTCCAGGTACTGGTTTCTTCTATCGACTATAATGAATATGTAGGCAGAATTGCTATCGGTCGTATCGAGCGCGGTGTTATGAAACAGAATCAGGAAGTAATGGTCTGCGATCACCTTGGCAGAACAGAGCCTTTCAAGGCTAAGATCGTTTCTCTCAATCAGTTTGAGGGCCTCAGCAAGGCGCCCGTATCCGAAGCTAAAGTCGGTGACATCGTATGCTTCTCGGGTATTGAGGGCGTTACTATCGGTCAGACTATCACATCTGTAAGCTGTCCCGAGCCGCTGCCTTTTGTCAAGATTTCCGAGCCTACTGTTGAGATGACTTTCTCGGTAAATACCAGCCCATTTGCCGGTCGCGAGGGTAAGTTTGTTACCTCCAGACAGATTAGAGAGCGACTTCAGCGTGAGCTTTTAAAGGACGTTTCTCTGCGTGTATCCGATAGTGATACACTTGATGCTTTCAACGTAGCAGGCAGAGGTGAGATGCACCTTTCCATCCTCATTGAAAATATGCGTCGTGAGGGATATGAGCTTTCTGTTTCAACTCCTCGTGTTCTCTACAAGGAGATTGACGGCGTCAAGTGCGAGCCTGTCGAGCGTCTTATCATTGATGTTCCGGAGGCTTGTGTTGGTTCTGTAATGGAAAAGATCGGTCAGCGCAAGGGCGAAATGACTGATATGCAGCCTGTTGGCAGCCGTACAAAGCTTGAATTCCTTATTCCTTCCCGTGGTCTGTTCGGTTACAGAAGTGAATTCATGACCGATACAAAGGGCGAGGGCATCATGAACTCTGTATTTGACAGCTATCAGCCTTACTTCGGTGATATCCCGAGAAGAACTGTTGGCTCACTTGTTGCGTGGGAGGACGGTCAGGCTATTACTTATGGTCTGTTCAATGCACAGGAGCGCGGTACACTGTTTATCGGCGCAGGTGTTCCTGTTTATGAGGGCATGATAGTTGGTGTTTCTCCTAAGGCTGGCGATATCGTTGTAAACGTATGCAAGAAAAAGCATCTTACAAACACTCGTGCAAGTGGCTCTGACGATGCACTGCACCTTATTCCTCCTAAGGTAATGAGCCTTGAGGAGAGCCTTGAATTCATTCAGGACGACGAGCTTGTAGAGGTAACCCCCAAGAGTATCCGTATCCGTAAGGTCATCTTGGAGCGCGATCTTCGTCTGAAGGCTGAGGCTAAGAGCAAACGACAGTAATTTTTTATCGGGTAGCTTAATGCTGCCCGATTGTTATGTGAGGCGATAAAATGGTTAAGGATATGACGAGCGGCGCCGTAGCACCGATATTGCTTAAGTTCTCCTTGCCGCTATTGGTAAGTGTTGTTTTCCAGCAGCTTTATAGCATTGCTGACAGTGTTATTGCAGGTAATTTTATCAACAAGGATGCGCTTGCTGCAATCGGTGCTTCCTATCCTATCACAATGATATTCCTTGCAATAGGTACAGGTATGAATATAGGCTGTTCAGTAGTGATTTCTACTTTTTTTGGTGCGAAGGATATGAGAAGCATGAAAACAGCCGTTTTCACTTCTTTGATATCATGCTTTGTGCTTGGCGCAGTGCTTACTGTTGTTGGTTTCATGACTAGCGGCCTTTTCCTGGAGCTTCTCGGAACAGATGCTTCTGTTTTCAAAGATGCACAGGAATATCTCAATATTTATGTTTTCGGGTTGATATTTCTATTCATTTACAATATATGCACAGGTATTTTTACCTCGCTAGGCGACTCAAAAACACCGCTATATTTTCTTATTGCTTCATCACTTGGCAATATAGCACTTGATATAGTATTTGTCGTTGTAATTCCTCTTGGTGTCCCTGGAACTGCATGGGCAACTTTTATCTGTCAGGGAATATGTGCCGTTCTTGCTTTTATTGTCCTTCTAAGGCGTATAAAAGGCATTGAAGCACCATCGTTCAGGCTTTTTGAGCTTTCCATGCTTTCGCGCATCGCAAAGCTTTCAGTGCCTAGCATTCTGCAGCAGAGCTTTGTTTCAGTGGGAAATCTGTTTATACAGGGTCTTGTAAACAGTTATGGTACAAGTGTAATGGCAGGCTATTCCTCTGCGATAAAGCTCAACACATTTGCTGTGACTTGTTTCAGCACGGTAGGTAACAGTGTGTCTAGCTTTACAGCGCAGAATATAGGCGCGTTGAGATATGAAAGAGTAAAGAGCGGCTTTAAAGTAGGAGCGCTCCTTGCAGCGGCAATAGCAGTTGTTTTTTCGCTGGCTTATGTTATTTTCGCTAATGGTCTGATATACATTTTTATGGACAGTGCTGATCTAAACAACTTTGATGCCGCTGATACGGGAATGAAATTTTTGCAGATAGTATCTCCATTCTTTATAATGGTCGGACTCAAGCTTAATTCTGACGGCGTTTTGCGCGGATGCGGAAACATTACCGCATTTATGATCACGACCTTTTCGGATCTTGTGTTGAGGGTGGTATTTGCATATCTGCTTACACCGATGTTCGGTGAAACGGGAATATGGCTCTCGTGGCCCATTGGATGGACATTATCGGCTGTTGTTTCGAATGCTATGTATTACTTATATACTCGTAAAAAATTTAAGAACGACACCACGTCGCAGGTTTAATTGATATGAAAAGAATCATGGTAATTGGTTGTCCTGGAAGCGGCAAGAGCACATTTTCAAGAGCGTTGCATCAAAAAACAGGTATTCCGCTTTATCATCTGGATATGATGTATTGGAATCCCGACAGGACTACTGTTGAAAAAACAGTTTTCCGCAAACGATTGATAAGCACGATTCAAAAGGATGAATGGATAATTGACGGTAATTATGGTTCTACGATAGAACTGAGATTACAGGCGTGTGATACGGTCATTTTTCTCGATTATTCGCTGGAAGTGTGTCTTGATGGTATCATGCAAAGACGCGGAAAGCCACGGACCGATATGCCTTGGGTAGAAGATGAAAATGAAGAAGATAGAAAATTCATTGAGTTTGTAGAAAACTTCAATTCTCAAAGCAGACCAGTCATAATAGAGTTGTTGAATAAATATCCCAATAAGGATGTTCATGTTTTCAAAAAACGTGTTGAGGCAGACGTGTTTCTTGATCATTTTTAGCAATATCAAAAACGACCCGTAAACTTACACGGATCGTTTTTTTGTGCGTTATTAGTCAAATTTCCTTTCGTAAAGCAATGTTGCAATAAGTACAACGAATATGGAGCCAACATTATGCACGAGTGCGCCTGTTGTGGGATCAAGCAGCTTAAGGACAGACAGAACGATCGCGACAAGGTTAATAAACAGTGAAAGCGAGATGCTGAATCTTATTGTATTTAAGGTAGCTTTTGAAAGCCTTTTTAAATAAGGAATCTTGGAAATGTCATCACCGACAAGCGCGATATCAGCAGCTTCTATTGCGATATCGCTGCCCATAGTTCCCATGGCAACACCAACATCTGCTGTTTTGAGAGCGGGAGCATCATTGACACCATCACCGATCATGCAGATCTTCTTTTTCTGCTTGTGAAGTTCCGCAATACGCTCGACCTTTTCTGAAGGGAGAAGACCGGCGTGTACAGAAGTTATCCCTGCAAGCTCAGCGAAATGTTCGGCAGTTTGTTTGTTATCTCCGGTCAACAGTACAGATTCAACTCCGTCCCTTGCAAGCTGTTTTGTTACTTCTGAAATGTTTTCACGAATGACGTCTGAAAGGGCGATAATACCTACAAGTTTGTTATCAATAGCTGTTATAACTGTGGCTTTTCCCTCGCTGCGTAGCCGTGTAAGTATCAGAGAAGCTTCTTTGTATATTTCGATACTGTTTTCTAAAAGATATTTTTCTGTTCCGCAGTGCAGTGTTTTGCCGTCAACAACTGCTTTTATGCCTTTTCCTGCACTCATTGAAAATTCGTTTGCTGTGGAGAGGTTGATGCTTCTTTCATGTGCATAAGCTACGATAGCTTTTCCGAGCGGATGTTCGCTCATGCTCTCTGCCGAAGCAGTATATGCAAGCAGTTGTTCCTCAGTATAGTTGTTGTTTAAGGTTATCAGATCACTGACATCAAGCTTGCCGTATGTGATCGTTCCTGTCTTGTCAAATGCGATAGTATCCACTTTTCCCATCTTTTCAAGAGCTTCTCCTGATTTGATTATAACTCCGTGATTTGTCGCCTGACCAATTGCTGCCATTATCGCAGTGGGTGTAGCAAGTACCAAAGCGCAAGGGCAGAATACAACAAGCACAGTAACCGCTACAATAATATCCTGTCTGAGAATTCCAGCTATTATTGCAATTACCATAGCCAAAGGTACAAGCCAGCTTGCCCATTTATCAGCCACTCTTTGTGTAGGCGCCTTATTGTTTTCGGCATCCTGTACCATTCTTATAAGCTTCTGGAGGGAAGAATCCTCACCGACCTTTGTGGCCTTTATTTCGATAGCACCAAAACAATTGATCGTACCGCAGAAGACCTCGTCGCCAGTTTCTTTGTCCACGGGGATGGATTCACCTGTCATTACCGATTGGTCAACTGTTGTCTGGCCGCTAATGATCTCACCATCAACGGGAATTTTTTCACCAGGCAGAACTCGGAGGATATCACCAATGCAGATATCAGCTGCATTTATCATTTCCTCCTTTCCGTCATCAGTGATTCTGCGGCCCTGCTGTGGAGCAAGTTCAATAAGCTTTCTAAGTCCTTTTTTTGCTCTTGCGGTCGTCTTTTCTTCAAGCAGCTCGCCAATTGCCATTATAAATGCAATTTCACCAGCGGCAAAGCTGTCACCGATTATAACAGATGCAATCATTGCGATCGTGATAAGAAGGGAGGAGGAGATCCTTCGAATTCCTTTTCCTGCGAAAATATTCGTGATGCCATATATAGCAATAGGAGATCCCGAGATCAGCACAGTAATAAGAGCAGGATCAAGATAAAACGGTATCTCGATTCCAACGATACTTAAGATCAGACTTGTAATTAAAAATGCTCCGCTTATTATCAGTGCAGGCAAACTACCAAGCGTTTCATAAAACTTATCCATAGTAAATCCTTTCTGTTGACACACAGTGCCTGATATGGTACAATATATTTGTTACCGGACATCTTGTTTGATTATATTTTAACCTTATTTGTTGACGAAGTCAATGATCGGATATTCGAAAATGTAAGTTACCGAACATTTTGGCGAAATTGTTCATGGAGGAGTATATGGATAGAAGACAGAAAAGATCAAGAGAAGCTATTTTCAGGGCTTTCAGTAAATTACTGGAACAAAAGCGATATGAGCATATTACTGTTCAGGAGATAATTGATGAAGCTGATGTTGGAAGAAGCACATTTTACTCTCATTTTGAAACTAAGGATACGCTGTTGAAAGAAATGTGCGGCGATATTTTTGATCATATATTCGCAGGGAATATGTGTAGTCATGAAACTGGTGAGAGTGATCTTCAGTCAAAGCTTACCCATATTCTCTGGCATCTCAGAGATCAGAAGTGCGAGATAATGGCATTACTTTCTTCTGAGAGCGGCGATCTGCTGATGCGTTATCTGAAAGAATACCTGACGCGTCTGTTCAAAATGTATATGTCAGACCTTAGAAGTCGGATC
>JAZQEQ010000231.1:0-10428 GCA_045539055.1 Oscillospiraceae bacterium
AGGAGCACCTCGGGGTTTTAGCTTATAATTCGATCTTATATATCGCAGCGTCGTCATCGCCGTAGTAGCCCTTGCGCGTTGAGATGCGTTCATAGCCGAATCTCTCATACAGCGCTATTGCTGCTTCATTGCGGCTCCGCACCTCTAAAAAGCAGCAGGCTGCGCCCTTGTCTTTAAGCACGACATGAAAGTATTCCAGCAGGCATGAAGCAACGCCGCTTCTGCGGAAATCGGGGTGAACTCCTATCTGATAAAGCTCTGCCTCGTCCGCGACAAGCTTTCCCAGTACAAACCCAGTTATCCTGCCGCCGCGTTCGGATTTTGCAAAGACGGACAAAGGATTGTTTATCTCCTCCAGCAGCATTTCGCGCGTCCATGAGCCGTGAAAACAGAGCTGCTCTATCTCGTCAAGCTGTTCTGTCTGTTCGTCAGTGAGCATCATACCACGTTTTGCCCTCCTTTGCGTCGGCGGTAAGGGGCACAGACATTTTCACTGCTCCCTGCATCTCCTCGGTGAGTATCTTGGCAGCCTTTTCAGCAAGTTTTTCAGGCACTTCCACGATAAGCTCGTCGTGCACCTGAAGTATCAGCCGCGCCTCGGGCAGCTCCTTTTTGAGTCGCTGATAAACTCGCACCATCGCTATCTTGATAATATCTGCGGCAGTGCCCTGTATGGGCGTATTCATAGCGATGCGCTTTCCGAGCGCTTTGACCACTTTGTTCGATGAGAGAAGCTCGGGGATGAATCTGCGTCTGCCGAACATAGTTACTGCATAGCCATCTTTTTCGGCGCTGCTTGTGACAGTGTTCATATACTCTCGCACTCCCGCGAAATTCGTCAGGTAGTCTTCGATGTATTTCTTTGCCTCGGCAACCGATGCGCCGATATCCTTTGCGAGAGAGAACGCGCCGATTCCGTATACAATGCCGAAGTTTACAGCCTTTGCACTGCGGCGCATATTTTCGTCCACCCAGTCAGCAGGAACACCGAAAACGCTCGCCGCGGTCTGGGCGTGGATATCGCCGCCATCGCAGAACGTTTTTATCATTATCGCGTCATTTGCTAGGTGGGCAAGCACGCGCAGCTCTATCTGGCTGTAATCCGCGTCCACCAGCACCTTGCCGTCGCCTGCTGTGAAGAAGCGGCGGAAGTTGCGGCCAAGCTCGGTGCGTACGGGGATATTCTGGATATTAGGCTCGGCGGAGGAGATGCGGCCTGTGCGCGTTTCGGTCTGTTTGAATGTGGTGTGCATACGTCCATCGGGGGAAACAGCGTTTTCCAGTCCCTTGACGTAGGTGTTGAACAGTTTTGTGAGCGAGCGGTATTCCAGTATAAGCGGCACTATCGGGTGCTTGTCGGAAAGTGCCTCAAGTGTTTCGGCATCGGTGGAGTAGCCTGTTTTGCGCTTTTTGCCCGAGGGCAGCGAAAGCTCCTCGAAAAGCACTACACTAAGCTGCTTTGGCGAGCCGATATTGAACTCGTGTCCCGCGAGAGAGTAGACCTGCTGCTCGATCTCGGCGATCTGCGGCTTCAGCTGCTCTCCGAAGTCATGCAGCGCAGCCATATCCATAGCGATACCGTCAAGCTCCATGGAGGACAGTACCTCAGCAAGCGGTATCTCAATATCGGCGAGTATACTGTACATCTTCTGCTGATGGATACGCGAGAAAAGCTCCTTGTTCAGTAAAAACAGCGATTGTCCGAGCTTTGCTTCGTCGTATGTCACACCATACTCGGCGCAGAGCCTTGATATGGAATAGTCATTGGCATTTACGTTCAGCAGATACGCAGCGAGCGTTGTGTCGAATACAACGTTATTCAGTTCAATACCGTTCTGCAAACAATAACGGTAAAGCTCCTTTGCGTTTGCAGTGCGCTTTGGAGTGCCGTCCGAAAGCAGCACCTTTATATCGCCGCTTACAGCCTTTCCGCCCTTGTATACGGATATCGCATCATCGAGGAGCATTACCTCGTAAGCGTCGAGCGGAAATTCGGGGACAGGCTCATTGATATTTTCGGGCGCAGCTTCAGTCTTTGCAACGGGTGCCTCCTGCTTTACAGCGGCAGCCTCAAGCCCGAATTTCTTCAGTATCGAGAACATTTCCATCTCGGTGAGTATCTCGGCTGCTCTGCCGCTTACTTCACCGAGCTTATAGCTGTCCATATCCTCCGATACAGGCGCGTGAAGCTCTATCTCGGCGAGCTTTCGGCTTAAAAGCGCGCTGTCCTTGCCGTTTATAAGCTTGTTGCGCACGCCGTTAGTTACCTCGATGGTGTCAATGTTGTCATAGATGTATTCTACCGTGTGGTATTTCTGGATAAGCGACAGCGCGGTCTTTTCGCCTATGCCTGCGACTCCCGGGATATTGTCCGAGGTATCGCCCATAAGCGTTTTTACTTCCAGCATCTCGCGCGGAGTTACCCCATAGACCTCGTTTATCTTTTCGGGAGTATACATAACATCGCCCTTTGTGGAGGGGTAGCGTACTGTTACGCGGTCGTTGATAAGCTGGAAGCTGTCGCGGTCGCCTGTCATGATAACACATTCCATGCCCTTTTCGGCGGCAGCGCGTGACAGAGTGCCGATGATATCATCGGCCTCAAAGCCGTCCTTTTCGATTATCGTAACGCCAAGCGCTGTGAGAAGCTCGCGGATGACGGGCATCTGCTGGATAAGCTCATCGGGAGCCTTGTTTCGAGTGCCCTTGTAGCCGTCGTACATCTCATGGCGGAAGGTGGGCGCGTGAGTATCAAAGGCTGCCGCGATAAGGTCGGGCTGCTCCTCTTTTACAACGCGGAGATAGGTGTTCATAAAGCCTGTGAGAGCGTTTGTAAACTGCCCCTTTTTATTGGTCAGCAGACGTATAGCGTAAAATGCGCGGAAGAGTATGTTGTTGCCGTCTATCAGAAGAAGCTTCATATATTACCTCCAAGCATACAGGGTACACCTGCGATGCCGTTTACATAGCCCTCTATCGCTCTTGTGAGAGCCTTTATATCGGATATGTTGCCCGTCGTGGGTATGTGCAGGAAGATGCAGCAGATACCGCGCTTGAGGCACTCGAAATAAATGTTGTTGCATAAGGAGTTTCCGCAGCCTCTTGAGATATACGCATCATATCCGTTTTCTCTGATAAGCTGTGCGGATACCGTAACATCCATCGGGGTAGAAAGTGTTTCACAGCCGCAGGATGCAGATGGCTCGACAGCTATCTTGTTTCTGATGCAGGGCTTCTGCCCTAGCATAATAACAACGCTTGTGTCGGCACGGTCTATCTCATTAAAAAGCGCCTTTACCGACTGTGCCTTGTCGTTTGGGAGTATTATTCTGCGGCAGGGTACGTCTGCCTTTTCGGTAATAAGCCTTGCGGGATTGTTCTTTCCGTCAAAGCCTGCTAAAATAACTCTGTTCATATATCCCTCACTCCGTCAAGAAATTTTCTGCTAAGCTTTTTAAGCAGCAGCATAGTGCAAAGTCCTGTAAAAGCGCCGCCGATTATTGCAGATGAAAGCAGTATCGGCGCGTATGCGAATACAGAAAAGCTGTCGTAATAAAGCGATGCGGTAAGAAGCTGACCTGCTATGTGCAGTATCGCGCCTGTAACTCCGACAAACGGCAGGTAGTTTTCGCTCTTTTCCTTTGGCATGGCTTTTTTCAGCATCACCATTGCAAACAGCGACAACACACCGCCGACGATGCCGAAGCTCATGCTCATCACCGAGCCTGTTATAAGCCCTGCTACAACGCATCTCAGCACCGATATGCAAAGCGCGTCGCGGATATGCCATTTCCCGCCGAGATACAGCACGAACATCGTCACGATATTGCCTAGACCTACTCGCACACCGGGTATAGGGCAGACAGGCGGAAGCATCGTTTCCAGCGCGGAAAGGGCTGCGGCGAAGCAGATGAAAAGTCCGCAGATGCAAAGCTTTTTCGTGCTCATTTAAACAGCTCCATATACTGCTCCGCAACTGTCATCAGCTCGGATTTAGGCGGCGGAGGAGGCACAGGCTCCACGGGCTTTTTTATGTAGACATCGCGAAGCACTGCGCCCTCTTTGAGCGTATAGTGCTCCTCGCGTATCTTCAGCGGCGAGAATTCAAGCAGAAATGTCCTGTAATGATAAGCGATGATGCTTATCACAGCAGCGATCGCAGCGGCAAGCATAAGTCCGCCGCAGATATACATTGCCGTGCCGCCTACGATAAAGCAGACTGTCGCGTAGACGAGTGCCAGTGCGCAGGAGATGATCTTTTCGGCTTTTCCGCCTCCTAGCGCAAGAAACGCGTTTATAATTACCGCAATTCCTGCTATGGATGTGAAAAGCGTGGTGAAAAGGTTGTCTGAAAGCGCTGCTCCGATGATGATACACGCTGCAGCGATGACACACTGGATATAAAAGCAGGCATGGATGACCGTGCGCAGCCCGGATGCTTTTTTTACTCTTGATGCGACAAAATCGTGTATGATATCGCCGTCTGTTTCAAAGTGTATCAGCTTAGCTTTGATACCGCTCATATCCATGCCTCCTTTGGTTTATTCTTTGATCTCGTCAAGCTGTTTCAGCCACAGTGTGCTGAAAGCGTCGCTGGGCATCTTCCAGTCGCCGCGCGGTGAAAGTGCCACAGAGCCTACCTTTACTCCGTCGGGAAGACAGGAGCGTTTGAACTGCTGGTTGAAGAAGCGGCGGCAGAATGTTCTCAGCCACTTCAGTATCGTCTGATCGTCAAATTCGCCCCTGAAAGCATACTTTGCAAGGCGATAGATCTTTTTGGGCGCAAACGCATGGCGCACAACGTGATAGAGGAAGAAATCGTGCAGCTCGTAAGGGCCTACAAGGTCCTCTGTCTTCTGGGCGATATCACCGTTTTCGTCAGCGGGAAGAAGCTCGGGACTTACGGGGGTTTCCACAACGCTGATTAGAGTATCCTTAAGCTCCTCGTTGCCGCAGCTTTCCGCATAACTGCTTACGATTCGGCGCACGAGTGTTTTGGGCACAGAGCCGTTTACACCGTACATTGACATGTGGTCGCCGTTATAGGTCGCCCAGCCAAGCGCAAGCTCGGAAAGGTCGCCTGTGCCGACAACAAGACCGTTTTCGGCATTTGCTAGATCCATCAGTATCTGGGTGCGCTCGCGTGCCTGTGCGTTTTCGTAAACAACGTTGCGGTCAGCCTCGTCATGACCGATGTCCGAGAAATGCTGCTTTACCGCAGCCATTATATCTATCGTTCTGAATATCGTTCCCAGCATCTCGCACAGCTTTTCCGCGTTTGTGCGGGTGCGCGCTGTTGTTCCGAAGCAGGGCATGGTGACGGTGATTATATCGCTCATCGGGCGATCCAGAAGCTTCATAGTTTCAACTGCAACAAGCAGTGCGAGGGTCGAGTCAAGTCCACCTGAAATGCCGATGATAAGACTCTTTGCCCATGTATGGGAAACGCGTCTTGCAAGCGCGTGAGCCTGCATCGCGAGTATATCGGCGCAGCGCTTTTCTATATCGCAGTCATCGGGGATGAACGGATTTGCCGCAACATAACGGGAAAGCTGAGTTTCCTCGGGCTGCATATCAAATTCGATGATATTCATTTCCTTTTCTGCGATGAAATCTGTGTCCTTGCTGCGGTCAAGGCAAAGCGCCTGAACATCTATCTCGCTTATCGTCAGTCCCGATGTGTAGATGCCGCTTTCGTTCAGTACAACACCGTTTTCGGCGATGATATCATGTCCGCCGAAGATCAGGTCGCCTGTGCTTTCGCCTGTACCGCTCGAAGCAAAGATATATCCGCACAGGGTTTTAGCGGATTGCATCTTTACAAGCTCGCGGCGGAATTCAGCCTTTCCGATAGCCTCGTTGCTGGCGGAGAGATTTCCTATAATGGTAGCGCCGCCGAGAGCGAGCGTATTGCTTGGCGGAGCAACAGCCCACAGATCCTCGCATATCTCAACGCCGAACGTAAACTCGGGGAGCTGTCTGCATCTGAACAGCAGATCAAGTCCGAAAGGTACTTTTTTCCCGAAAAGCTCTATCTCTCTGAGTGTTTCAAAGGCAGGCGCGAAATTTCTGAGCTCGTAAAACTCGTTGCTGTTGGGCAGGTGCTTTTTGGGCACGACGCCGAGTATCTTGCCGCCGTTTATCACAACAGCACAGTTGTAAAGTCTGCCCTCAAAGCGGAGCGGACAGCCCACCGCCACAAGCATTTCAATCCCGTTCGTTGCGGCAGCAATGTCTTTGAGCGCGCTCATAGCACCGTCAAGTAAAGTCTGCTGATAGAACAGGTCACCGCAGGTATAAGCGGTGATGCAAAGCTCGGGGAATATAAGCACCTTGACGCGCTCCTGAGCCGCTGCTTCTATCAGCGAGATGATGTCGTTTTTATTGTATTCGCAGTCGGCAACTTTTACATCCGGAGTTGCCGCAGCGCATTTTATAAATCCGTCAAGCATAGAAATTCTCCTTTACGCTTTTTTGATCTTGATCTTCAGCTTCTTGCCTATTCCTCTCGCAAGCCTGTCGCGAAGCTGCATGGGAGTTCCGCAGATGAACTGCGTCTTATCGCAGATTATCGTATCCATAGGCTTCTTATCCTCACCGATGGGGAAGATGTAGAAGCTGTGGCTGCACTCATACGCGCCCGATATCTGCTTGTAGGGAATATGCGTAACAGTTGTTGTTGAGGTGTCCTTTGCCACGGCAGAGCGTCTTGCTACCGCATTTCCGTCCTCGTCAAGCTCCTGCTCGGGCATTATGGCTTCGCTGACAGAGAGTATGATCTCGTCATCGGTGAAATCCGCGTTTATTATCTTGCCATAGGACTTTTCCAGCGCGTCCGCCTGCTTGTTGAAGTAGTGGATACGCATATTGTGCGGCAGTGTAGCCAATACCAGAAATATCAGCGCGAATATTACTATGAGATACCAGACGTTGCGCGGATCGTCCATGCCGAAGCCTACCGTACACCATATCGCCGCCAGCATCAGCAGGAAAAACGCCGCCGCGCCGTAATAGCACAGCGTCTGAAGCGGCTTTACGCGCATGAGGTACAGAAAGTCTGACATAGAGCGTATACGAGCCATTGTGCACTCGGTTTCACATACCAGCTTGTCGCTTCTGCCTGTTTCCTTTGAGGCGTTCATTTCAGCAAACATTTTAGTCAGCTTTGACTCTTTGGATTCGGTTATTTCTTCCTTGGTTTTCATTTTATTCAGGTTCATATAAAGTCCTTTCGAGATGTGGATATATCTATACAGGATATAGTATACCACAAATCGCTTTGAATTGCAACGAGCATCTCAAAAAAATCCGCTCGGCGCAAAATGAATAAAATATTTGCACTGAAATTTATGCTGTATGTGCAAAACAGAGAGAAATTATTTCAAAATGGTTACAATTTGTTTACGAATGGTGACAAATGCCGCAAAACTGTTGACATTTCCGCCGTTTTCGGGTATCATTGATAAAGTATAGAATAAATAATATAGTTGTAATTGCAACTTGACAGAAAGGCGATACTGAAAATGCTAAAGGAAACTTCGTTATGCATGGGCTGTATGTGTGACAAGACATACGACGGTCCCTGCAAGCTCTGCGGATACAGTGACGACGCTCCCTGTATACCCTCATATCTCAGACCGAAGACATTCCTCAACGACCGCTATATCATCGGCAAGGTGATAAGCTACAACGGCGAGGGTGCTGTCTATGTGGGATATGATACCGCGACAGGCACAAAGGTAGATATCAAGGAGTTTATGCCTGATACCCTCTGCACCCGTAAAAAGGGCGAGGAGGAGATAACGGTAAATTCCGATATGATGCCGCTTTACAAGACATATCTGTCTGAATTTGTGGACCTCAACAAGACGCTTATGAAGTCGCGCGGTATGGCGCATCTTCAGATGGTGCTGGACATATTTTCGGAGAACAATACCGCTTATGCTGTGTATGAGCACATAAACGGCATCCCGCTGTCTGCGTACCTTGCAAACTCCTCGGGCGAGCTTACATGGGAGCAGATAAAGGAGCTTTTCCCGCCCATCTTCACAACACTTTCGCTGGTCCATGCGGCAGGCGTTATCCACAGGGGCATCAGCCTCTCCACCATCTATGTAACAGACAAGCTTGAGCTTAAGCTGACAGGCTTTTCTATATCTGCGGCACGCACGACGAACACAGAGATAGCGTGCGAGATATTTGCAGGCTATGCTGCGCCTGAGCAGTACACCGCAAACGACTGGAACGGCACATGGACCGATGTTTACGGAATAGCGGCTGTCCTTTACCGCTGTCTTACAGGCTGCACACCTACTGAAGCTATCGCAAGAACAGGCACCAGTATGCTTGAGCCTATGATGATAAACCGCAATATCCCCTCCAACGTTTCAAAGGCGATAATGCGCGGACTTAATCTTGCTACAGACGGAAGAATAAGAACGGTCACCGAATTTGTTGACAAGCTTTTTGAGCAGCCTAAGTATGTCGGCATTGACAGAAGCAGCGATAAGCCCCTTACAAAGCAGCAGGCAAAGAAGCTGAAAAAGCAGAAGAAGGAGCGCGCAAAGACTATCGCGGTGCTTGTTGTTGCAGGTCTTGTGCTGATCGCGTTCGTTGTTGTGTTTATCTGGTCTATGAACAATCAGGGCACAGGCAACAGCGAGCCTTCCGATATAACAACAACGGAAACAGCGGAAGCCACGACAACAGCATCTACCACAAATGCTCCCGTGACTGAGCCCACGATACAGACGCAGGAGGCGTCTGAGCCGCTTCCCGATGCGAATATCTCGCTCCCGAACTTTGTTAACAGACGTTATGAGAACTCTGTAAACCAGTATATGAACACCTTTACATTTGTTGTATCGGAGTGGCAGTACAATGACGAGTATCTTGACGGCACCATATTCGAGCAGGACATAGAGCCCGGAACGATGGTATCTGAGGGAACAGTGATCACTGTTAAGGTCAGCAAGGGTCCCGGTATCGTTGAGCTTCCCGATTACGAGGGCAAGACTATCGCTGAGTATGTTTCGGAGCTGAGTGAGCTGAACATCAAATACAAGACTGAGAACGAAAAGACGAACGATGTTCCTGCGGGCGAGATAGTTCGCTGCAGCAAGGATGTCGGTGCGCCTGTAAGCGTTGAGACCAGCGAGGAGATCATCGTCTATATTGCGGTTAAGGCTGACGAGGAGAGCACAGAGCCTGTCGGCTCGATGACCGAAGAAGCAGGCGGAGATGAGCCTGTGACACAGGAAGCTGCTGAAACGGACGAGGAATGATAAGATGGAACTTGATTTAGCAGAAATAAGAAAAGATATAGATGCCATTGATACGCAGCTTCTGGAGCTTTTCAAGCAGCGCATGGAGCTTGCGGGCGGAGTAGCACGTTACAAGGCTGCCAACAATATGGTAGTATTTCAGGGCGACCGCGAAAAGGCTATCATTGAAAGGGTAAAGGAGAACTCGCCCAAGGAGCTGAAAAAGAGCGCAGCGTTCCTGTTTATGAACATCATGGACATCTCAAAGTGCGCACAGGCGAGCGATATAACTTCCGATGACCCGATACCGCATCTTCGCAGACAGATGGAGCGCCCCTCCGTTGCTGTACAGGGTGTTGAGGGAGCGTATGGCCATGCGGCGTACAACAAGCTTTTCGACAACGGCAACGCAAGCTTCTATGCAAGCTTTGCTGAGGTGTTCGAGGCAGTTGAGAACGGCGATGTTGACTACGGAATACTGCCGATAGAAAACAGCACAGCAGGCGAGGTAACGGTCAACATGGAGCTTCTTGAAAAGCACCATGTCTACATAAACCGCACTACTACTGTTGAGTGCGCGCACGTTCTTGCGGCGAAAAAGGGCGTAAAGGAAGAGGATATCCGTATCCTTTTCGGTCATGAGCAGGCTATCCGCCAGTGTGAAAATTACATCGAGAACAGACGTGAGCTTACCGTCATCCCGTATCACAATAACGGCGCGGCGGCGCTCATGGTGTCCGAAAACCCCAGCAATGAGCTTGGATGTATCTGCTCGGAGGAGTGCGCTGAAATGCACGGACTTCAGATACTGCACAAGGGAATCGCGACCGACCCGAACAATGCGACAAGGTTTATCTGCATATCAAAGAGCCTTGAGGTGTACGACGGCGCAGATACCATCGCGGTATCGCTTTCTATCCCGAATATTGCGGGCTCGCTCTACCGTATGCTGACGAAGTTCGCAGTAAACGGCATAAATATGAGCAAGATACAGAGTAAACCGCTTCCTGTTGACATCCGTCTGAAGTACCCCGATGATCATATGTTCTATATCGAGTTCCCGGGTAATATAAACGACAGCGCAACAAGAAAGCTTTTGAAGAATTTTGAAACAGACTATAACTATTTCAAGCTTCACGGAAATTTCTGAGATACTTCGGCGAGG
>JAZQEQ010000232.1:0-3184 GCA_045539055.1 Oscillospiraceae bacterium
GCAGCAGGCAAGACGTATACTCGACCGTATCGTTGGCTATAAGCTGTCGCCGTTCCTCTGGAAAAAGGTGCGCAGAGGTCTTTCTGCGGGCAGAGTTCAGTCTGTCGCTGTAAGACTTATCGTGGACCGCGAGAACGAGATCAGAAGTTTCCAGTCGCAGGAATACTGGAGTGTTGACGCCAAGTTCATCGCAGCCTCCTCCAAGCGCGCTTTCTCTGCAAAGCTTGCCGAAGTCGATGGCGAGAAGATAGAGATCGCCAATGAGAAGCAGGCAAACGATATCCTCAACAGACTTGAAGGTGCTGACTATATCGTAACAAATCTCAAGAAATCCCAGCGTAAAAAGCAGCCCGCACCTCCCTTTACGACCTCCACACTGCAGCAGGAGGCTTCGCGCAAGCTGTCCTTCCAGGCTCGCAGAACGATGAAGGCAGCGCAGGAGCTATACGAGGGCGTTGAGGTCCCTGGAATGGGCGCTGTCGGTCTTATCACTTACATGAGAACTGACTCTCTCAGAATTTCCGATGAGGCTAAGGCGGCAGCTGCCGAGCTCATCAAGGAGCTTTATGGCGCAGATTATCTGCCCGAAAAGCCCAGAAATTATCGCTCCAAGAACAATGCGCAGGACGCGCATGAGGCTATCCGCCCCACAACTGTGACGCTTACACCCGATCAGCTGAAGTCCTCGCTTACTACCGATCAGTATAAACTTTACAAGCTTATCTGGGAGCGCTTTATGGCAAGCCAGATGCAGAACGCGGTGATGGATACCGTGTCTGTTGACATAACAGCGGCAGGCTGCCTGTTCAAGGCAAGCGGATATTCTGTGAAGTTTGATGGCTTTACAAAGCTGTATGAGGAGAGCCGTGACGGCGACAATGAGCAGGGCGGTGCACTTCCTGTAATAACAAAGGGCGAGAAGCTCAAGGCTAAGGAGATAAAGGGCAACCAGCACTTTACGCAGCCCCCCGCAAGATACAACGAAGCTTCCCTTATCAAAGAGCTTGAGGAGAACGGTATCGGTCGCCCTTCCACTTATGCACCCACTATCTCGACCATCCTCGACAGACATTATGTAGAGCGCGAGAGCGGAAATCAGATAAAGCCCACAGCGCTCGGCGAGGTAATTACAGAGCTGCTGAAGTCGCATTTTGACAACATCGTTGATGTCAAGTTCACTGCAAAGATGGAAACTGAGCTTGATAACATCGAAAAGGGCACCGTTGACTGGGTGCAGATACTGAAGAACTTCTACGGCCGCTTTGCAAAGACTCTTGAAAAGGCAGAAAACGATATGGAGGGCAAGCGCGTAAAGGTGCCTGATGAGCCCACTGATATCGTTTGTGAGGAATGTGGAAAGAACATGGTCATCAAGATCGGTCCTTACGGAAAATTCCTCGGCTGCTCGGGCTTCCCTGAGTGCAAGTGCACTAAGAAGATCGTTACTGAAACAAAGGGCAGCTGCCCTGTATGCGGCAAGAAGATGCTTGCAAAGAAGTCCAAGAAGGGCAAGCCCTTCTTTGGCTGTGAGAACTACCAGACCTGCAACTTCATGACATGGGATACGCCGATCGAGGAGAAATGCCCCGACTGCGGCAAAACGCTTTTCAAGAAGACGGGCAAGCTCGGCAAGATATACTGTGCAGGTGAGGGCTGCTCCTACGAGCGTCCTCTGGATAAAACAAAGGATTGATCATGACGGTAAAGGTTATAGGTGCAGGTCTCGCAGGCTGCGAGGCGGCTGTGCAGCTTGCAAAGCGCGGCTTTGACGTGGAGCTGTATGAGATGAAGCCGCAGAAGTATTCTCCTGCGCACAAATATCAGGGCTTTGCGGAGCTTGTCTGCTCAAATTCGCTGAAAGCGGCAAGAGTGGACAGTGCCTGCGGACTTCTGAAAGAGGAGATGCGAAAGCTTGGCTCAGTGATACTTGAGGCGGCGGATAAGACGGCTGTTCCCGCGGGCGGAGCGCTTGCAGTGAACAGGACGGAATTCTCCGATGAGGTCACAAGGCTGGTGAGAAGCTATCCGAATATAAAGGTCATCGAGGGCGAAGTAACGGAATTCCCCACTGAAAATGCCGTTATCTGCACAGGACCGCTGACTTCGGATGCGCTCGCGGAAAAGATACGCGGCGTATGCGGCGAGGGACTCAGCTTCTACGATGCGGCGGCTCCGATAGTAACAGCGGAAAGCATTGATTTTACAAAGGCGTTTTTCCAGACGCGTTACGATAAGGGCGATGCGGATTACATCAACTGCCCGATGAACAAGGAAGAATACGAGGCGTTCTACGAGGCTCTTGTGGCGGCGGAAAGCGCTCCGTTAAAGGAGTTCGACCGTCCGGAGGAAAAGTCGGGAATGAAGGTGTACGAGGGTTGTATGCCTGTCGAGGTACTTGCAAAGCGCGGCATTGAGTGTGTGCGCTACGGCTGCATGAAGCCTGTCGGACTTACAGACCCGAGAACAGGACATCGTCCATGGGCGGCTGTACAGCTCCGCAAGGAGAACAAAGAGGGTACGCTGTACAATATCGTCGGCTTTCAGACAAACCTCAAATTCGGAGAGCAGAAAAGGGTGTTCAGCATGATACCCGGACTTGAAAATGCGGAGTTCGCGCGTTACGGAGTAATGCACAGAAACACATTTATCGACAGTCCCCGACTGCTCGACCGTCACTTTATGCTGAAAGGCTCGAAAAATGTATTTTTCGGCGGTCAGATAACAGGTGTTGAGGGCTATGTTGAGAGCGCTGCAAGCGGTATCATCGCAGGCAGAGCGCTTGCGGACAGGCTGAGCGGCATCGAGCCGCTGGTGCTTCCGAGGACGACTATGCTCGGTGCGCTGTGCAATTATATCAGTGACGAGAGCGTGACAGAATTTCAGCCTATGGGCAGCAATATGGGAATACTTCCCCCGCTCGAATATCAGGGCAAGCTTAAAAAGCACGAAAAATACGCACTGCTTGCTGAAAGAGCGATAAATGATATGGACAGACTTTTGAACGATTGACGAGGTGCTGCTTTAAGCGGCAGAAGGGTTATCGATATGAAAATTGTAATAGACGGCTTCGGCGGCGACAATTCGCCCGATGAAGTATTAAAAGGCGCGGTCCTTGCGGTAAAAGAGCTCGGCATCGAGGTCGCGATAACAGGCGAGGAGGATGTCCTCAGAAAGCGCATGGAGG
>JAZQEQ010000233.1:0-2301 GCA_045539055.1 Oscillospiraceae bacterium
CGAATGCCTGTTTATCCATTTCATGTATGAGATACTGCGCGAAGCAGGCTTGAGGCTGCCGCGTCCCATAGGTCACGCGATCGGTGTAGTCGGCGGACTTGTTATAGGCGATATCACGGTAAACGCAGGGCTTGTCGGTGCGCCTATGGTGCTTGTAGTGGCGCTTTCGGGACTTTGCAGCTTTGTAGTGCCTGCGATGTACGAAAAGACGGTGATACTGCGGTTTCTCTATATAATCGCAGGCGGAGTTTTCGGCTTGTTCGGGCTTTCGCTTGCTGCAGGCGCGGTGGTCGTAAAGATGTGCTCGCTCAACACCTACGGTACGCCATATATGGCACCAATTTCGCCGTTTACACCTCGCGCAGGCAGAGATATGTTCGTTCGCGCAGGCTGGCGCAGAATGGCAAAGGCAGATGTAACGCTTCAGGGGCTTAACGGCTCGGAATAAGGAGATATATGATAAGTAAATATCAGCTTTTCTGTATTTTGCTGCTGTCAAGGCTGTCGTCTGAGATAGTATTTCCGCAGACAGGCGGCTTCAGCGGCACAGGCTTTGCGGCCTTGCTTACGGCAGAGGGGATACGGCTCGTTCTTGCGCTGCCGCTTTTTATATATTCGGCAAAAGGCAGGAACGTTTACGGCTCGGTCGTGTCAAAAAGCCGTGTGTTTGGTGTTTTAATGGCATTTACAGCAGCGTTTTCGGCACTCTTCCTTGCTGTCAGGACAACGCTTTTCACAGCCGAATATGCCCAGCGCACCATTATCACAGGAATGTCAGGCGCGGTCATCGCGGTATTTATTGCAGCGTTTGCTGTCTATCTGGCTGTAAAAGGTGCAGAGGCACTCTCGCGCGCAGGTGTGCTGTTTCTGATCGTTGCGGGAATAGTGACGCTTGCTGTAGTCTTGTCCGATATTCCGCATCTGCACATGAGAGATATAAGCGGCGCAGATCTTTCGGACAAGTTCTGGTATCATGTACTGGAGCAGCTTCTTAGAGGCGGCGAGTATCTCGTTTTCGCGGCATTGCTGCCATTTGTACGCGAGGGCGGCTGCGGCACGATGCTGCTGTTTTCGCTCTGCTCGGTTGCGGGAGTAGTTCTTGTCGGAGTGTTCTCCATGTCCGTGCTGGGCGAGTTTTATGGTATAGCCGAATACCCGTTTACCGCAGCGGCACAGCTTTCTGATATAACACTGTTCAAGCGGCTTGACGGCTTTGTGGGTGCGGTATGGACGCTTTCGGCAGCCTTTAAAGCAGGGCTGCTTGCAAGCGCGGCTTACAATTCCGTGAACGCAGTGCTCAATATCGGGCAGACAGATGAAAGGAGAAGCACATGAGGAGGATGCTTGCACTGATGGCGATAATGCTTTGCTGCTGCGGCTGCGCAGATACGACTGAGCTTGGTGATCGGGCGATAATACAGCTTGCAGCGGTAGATAATACAGACGGGGAATATAAGCTGAGTGCATTGTTGTTCAGTGCGGGCGGCAGCGGCGGCGAGCTTGATGTGACGCAGACCAACGTCATAAAGGTCACGGGCAGCGGTGATACGCTTGGTGAAGCGGTAAAGGAGCTGTCGCTAATCGACGGCAAGGAGATCTATATGAGCGAGGCGAAGCTCATCGTGCTTGGAAGCGGCTTTGCCGAGGCGGATATAATCTCTGTCATGACCATGCTGCACCGTGATATGCGCTGCAGCCTTAACACTCCCGTCTGTTACAGCGAAAACGCGGAGCTTCTTACAGATCTTCAGTTCACAGAGGGGATAACTGCGGCGGAGAAGCCTGTTGATATGATAAAAAATGCTTTCCTTTCGGGAGTATCGCCGCAGACGACGGTACTGGACATCCTTGCTGATTCCGAGGGCGGAAGGCGCACCTTGATCCCTAGCTTTACCGAAGCAAAGAACGGCAGCGGAATGACCAAGTCCGATGACGGAAGCACAGCAGTGCTGGACGGCGGAGTTTTTATTGAAAACGGAAAGCTTTCAGAAAAGCTGAGTCTGGCCGAGACCGCAGGCTATGTTCTGCTTGCTGAGCTTGCAGACAGCATCGTGCTGGATATCGTGGTTGATAACGAGGAGTACTCCTGCGAGGCTTACAACATTTCCGTCAGGTGGGAGGATGATATCCCGAAGGTGTCCGCATATTATCGGAGCAGGGCAGGGCGGTATCTTACAGGCGAACAGGAGCAGGCGTGCCGCAGAAAGCTGAATGAGATAGTAAACAACGGACTTGCGGTGTACAAATAAAAAAGCTGCCGATCATATCGGCAGCTTTTTGCTGTTTATTAAAGATCGTAGT
>JAZQEQ010000234.1:0-4692 GCA_045539055.1 Oscillospiraceae bacterium
TGATGTCAGAGACCGAGGATGCTTACAGGGGCAACTGCGCCATCGAGATAACCGAAAACGGCGAGGTTGTGGACAGAAATATGCTGCTTGTGGGCTACACTCTCGGCCAGAACGGAACGGAGTTTCTGAAGGACAACGACAGCGGCTATTTTTCTCTTATCGAGCTTCAGAGCGGCAGTCTGCTGCTCTCAACGCGCGAGCAGGGCGAAGTGACTGAGGCTACTCTCTACACTATAAATGGCGACAGGATAGTGCAGATAGAGCGGTATTTTGAGGATCCTGCCGACAAGCCCGAGCATGATTCGAGCGTACGGAGCTTCAACCTCTCGCGTTCCTACACCACTGAAAATGACGATATAATATTCGATATCGGCAGCGAAGAGGTGCGCGTCACTATCGACTTCGACGAGCTTACGCTGAAATGCGAGAACGGTATCGTCTTCGGCGAGGACAGCGTTGAGATAACCAATGACTTTTCTGAAGATTATCAGGCGACCGTAGATAAGAACTACGGCGAGGTGAGGGTGGAGTTTGACCATTACCGCAAGAACACTATACCGTGGGACGCTGAAACAGCATTCTACATCGAGGGTCTGCCCGAGGTGCAGTTCGTATGGTCTCCCGAGGAAGTGAAGGCTGTTGACACAAGCGGCAATGAGGAGGTGCTCTTCGGCGGAATGCCGATATGGAGCGTTTACCTCACCGACCTTAACGGCGACGGACTTCGCGAGATATGCAGCGGTGTGAGCTTTGGCTCGGGCATTATCGACGACCATGTTGTAGTGTATGACTATGCGGCAAAGAAGCAATACGCGCTGTCCGACAGGGGCTATCACGACTATTATCTGTCCTACACGGGTATAACTCCACTGATGGTGCACGAACGCGACTATTTTTCGGGCGAACTTACGGGCTACTGCGGCGCACTGAAGCTTGACGGTGAAACGCTGACATTCGAGCGCGGCGAGGATATCAACACTTCCGAGATGAAGCAATACACGTTGCCTATGACAATTATGACGCACAGTGAGCACGGCGGACTTACCGTCCCACAGGGCGAGGAGATAAGTGCAGAGGTCAAATTCTCGCTGCCCGCAAGCTGGGACTGCAGCGCAAGCACAGCAAGCTATGCTTATGCAAAGGTGTTTGAGATAGGCGGAGTATGGCGGGCGTATGAGGGCATAAACACAGACTCCTACAAGACAGACTATGCTTATGGCGCAACCATAACAGTAATTGAAGAGAAACAAGGCACAAAAAGCGACCCGTACGAACACTTTATCCACACCTCAACGCCGATAAAATACGCGCCCGATGGCACCTATGACGTCTACAGGTATGTTGTGGAGAGCAACGGCTATTATGTCACTGTATCGGTAATATCGGATATGGGCGTGTCACAGGATACTATCAACAGCGTACTGGAGTCGGTGGAGATAACCACCAAGAACGACCCTGAAATATTTGCTTATGAGATATGCGAAATGACAGGCGAGGTGTTCCATATTGAGGAAATGAACGGCGGCACTCATGCGGCTTCCAACGAGGATATAAGATCAGTACAGCTCAGATTAGCGATTCCTTTAGACTGGGAGGTCGAATGGAGTGAGCATTTCTCGGCAAAGGCTTACTATGAAGGCGAAAAGGTATTTGAGTTTGCGCGTCCCACACATGATGACGAGCCAATCGAGCCCGAGATATTCAAAACGGACTTTGTTGACGGCGACAAGGTGACCTTACACGAGGAAAAATGGGGCACGGAGAGCGACCTTTTCAAGTATTACATACACAGGTCGGTTGAATCCAAGGACGCCGATGACGGCAGCTTTGACCAGTATATCTACATCGTGAACGACGGCGGATTCAATATCAAACTGACATTCGCGGCGGACGCTGGTATTAAGCAGAAATATATTGATGTAATACTTAAGAGCATAAGAATGACAGAAATGCTGAGATGCCTCAGTTGATAATCCCGATACAACAAAGCCGCTCGGTTGACCGAGCGGCTTTCTATTATTTAACCTCGCCTTTGAGCGGCTGATTACGTCTTATCTTCTTGGATGTGGTCTTATCAAATTCCACATCACGAACGCGCAGCTTGCGGATGGTCTTTGCGGACGGGAGAGTCTTGTTTACCTCGTCGATGATGTCGTGGAGCTTTGCGGCAGCCTCGTCGATATCTGCGCAGATATCGCTGTTCGGGAACACCTCAAGCGTGATAACACCGTCCTCTGCATAAACAAGCAGCTCCTTTGCGATATCTACCATAGCGAACTTGTTTTCAAGCTCCTCGGGGGATACGTTCTCGCCGTTGCTGAGGATGATGAGGTTCTTCTTGCGGCCTGTGATGAACAGACGATTTGTGCTCTCGTCAACATAGCCGAGGTCGCCTGTATGCAGCCAGCCCTCCTCATCGAGCGCTTCTGCAGTTTCAGCAGGCATATTGTAATAGCCCTGCATTACCGAGCCGCTCTTTACAACGATCTCGCCGTCAGCGATCTTTACCTGACAGCCGTTTACTATCTTTCCTACATCGCCTGCGGTGCTGATGTCATTGAACATTGCAGTGGAGATACGGGGCGAGCACTCTGTCATTCCATAGCCCTGAGCTATCGGAATACCAAGCTCGAGATAGCCGTTTACAAGCTCGGGAGCAAGATATGCACCGCCGCTGTAGATACCCTTCAGCTTGCCGCCGAAGAAGCCCTGTGCAAGTGCCGCGGGAGGCAGCTGCTTTGCCTTTGCCGCTGCCATGATCTGCTTGTAGATAGTTTCAGCGATCATGGGAACGAGCAGGATAAAAGAGGGCTGGAACAGCTTCAGATTCTGCACGATACGCATCATGGAGTCGTTCACACATACGGTAGTACCGTATCTGAGCGACAGCAGGATATCGCAGGAGAAGCAGTAACAATGGTGGATAGGAAGAACGCTCAGCAGCGACTCGCCGACCGCGCTCTCGTTGTCCTGACACATGGTATTGTCAATGAGATTTCCGTGGGTCAGCATAACGCCCTTGACTTTTCCTGTCGTACCCGAGGTATACACGATAGCCGCGAGCATACTGCTGTCAACAGGCTTAAACTCTGCCGCTGTGTATTTCTCAACGATCTCAGCGATATCAGTATCTGCGCTGTCACAGGGCTGAAGCGAAACATACACTTTGATACCGGGGCAGTTAGCCTTTATAGCAGGGAGCATCGGCTCGTAGCGCTTGTCGAAGAAGAACACGTTCACATCGGCTCTGTTCATCAGGTCGATGATATCCTCAGCAGAAAGCTGTGCATCGAGCGGAACGTTGACATTGCCGTTCAGCACTGTTCCGAAATAAGCCGTGAGATACTGGGAACAGGTAAGTCCGATAATAGCGGAATGTACCTTGCCGCCTTCGAGCTTTTCCTCAAGGAAGGATGCAACGCGCCTGCTGTTCTCACAGAACTGCGAGTACGTTGTTTCGACGATCTCCTTGCCGTTCTTTTCCTTGATGAATATCGCATCGCCGTGGCTTTCGTCAGCGTGTCTTAAAAGGTCCTGTAAGGTCCTGATCTGTTCTTTTTCCATCCCACACCTCTTACTTCAGGGATTCGAGATACTCTACAGCCTCTCCCACAGTTGCAAGCTTTACGACTTCCTCCTCGGAAACCTGTACATCGAGAATATCCTCGACCTCGCCGAGCATGCTCATGAAATCATAGGAGTTGAAGCCGAGATCCTCGATAAAACGAGCGTCCTCTGTGATCTGAGAGGGATCAACATCAACATAATTGCAGATAAGTTCCTTAAGCTGGTCTAACATAGTTTTGTCCTCCATATTAAAAATTTATTTATCAGATCATATCAAGTATCTCTCCGACAGTTCTGTTCTTGTCCTCAATGCCTCTGAACAGTACGCGGCAGAGATAATAATAAAGATACTCCATCTCATGTTCCGATACGACATCATAGCGATACTCAAAATTGAAATTCATACCGCCGTCCTCCATACGATGCATAACGGTAAGGTAGAGTGGCTGTCCCGCAACACCGTTTGTGTACCATTTGCTCATATAGTTGATATCGGGCAGATCGTCGCTTGCATTCTTTGCTTTAAGAGTAAGCGGCTGATATGTAAGGCTCATGCTCTCATAGCTTGCACCTGGGCGAAGCTTCCAGTACTTGCCGCGGTTCATTGTGTGAGCGATGGGATCATAATTTGCATGGCGGAACAGTCTGTTCTGCTCAGCCTGAATGATCTTCAGCGCGTCGATGAACGTAGTTTCAGGCTCGATGATGGTACGCAGCGGGAAGAAATGGATGCGTGTTCCGCCCGAGTTCTTCTCAAGCAGCGTTCCGCGTCTTGCGATACAGCTCTTTACCGAAACATCCTTTTCGTTTTCGTTGAACTTGGAGAGTACGGTTCTAAGACCCATCAGCAGCAGGCAGACAACGGGTATGTTGTTCTCCTGACAGAAGTTCATAAGCGCCTCGGAGGGCTCCTTTTCAAGCTCGTATACCGAGATACCTGCCTGTACGGACTTGGACACTACCATAGCGCTGCGCTGATCGGGATCGTTGTTCTCGCGTCTTTGTGTGAGCAGTCTTCCCATACCTGTGAAGTCGGTATACATAGGCTCGTCACGGGCGATCTCGTTCATCCAGAACTCCTCGTCCTTCTTAGCGGCAGCAGAGCCGTGCTCGTACAAGTCGGAG